>NZ_JBHTJA010000088.1:0-29889 GCF_042675525.1 Actinomadura sediminis | reverse complement strand
CCGTCGCGGGCGCCGTCGCGGGCGGCGGCCGCGCCGCGCCCGTCGTCACGCGCGCGCCCGTCCGCCGCGGGCGCGTTCCCCGCGGACCCCGGGGCGGGCAGGGCCCTGCGGTCGACCTTCCCGTTGGGCGTCAGCGGCAGCGCTTCCACCTCGACGAACTCGGCGGGGACCATGTACGGGGGCAGCGCCCCGGCCAGGTACGCGCGCAGTTCCGCCGGGTCGGCCGCACGGGCGTCCGGGCCGGACGCGGGGACGTGGTAGGCGACGAGCCGGCCGCCGTCCGGCCCGCCGCGGTCCACGGCCACGGCGGCGTGGGCCAGCGCGGGATGCCCGGCGAGGACGGACTCGATCTCGCCGAGCTCGATCCGGAACCCGCGGATCTTCACTTGGTCGTCCGCCCGGCCGAGGAACTCGAGCCGGCCGTCCGGTGCCCAGCGGGCGCGGTCGCCGGTCCGGTACATCCGTGTGCCCGGCTCGCCGAACGGATCGGCGACGAACCGTTCGGCGGTGAGGTCCGGGCGGCGGTGGTAGCCGCGGGCCAGCCGGCCGGAGATGTAGACGTCGCCGTCCTCGCCCGGCGCGACCGGCGCGAGCCGGTCGTCGAGAACATGCACCCGGACGCCGTCCATCGGGCGGCCGACCGGCACCGGCGACCGCTCGGGGAAGGGGCCCGAGAGGGGGGAGGACGTGCTGAACAGGGTGCACTCGGTCGCCCCGTACATGGCGCGCACGACCGTCCGCGGGCAGGCGTCCAGCACCCGCCGCACGGCCGCCGGGGCGATGACGTCGCCGCCGGTCAGCACCTCCCGGACGCCCGCGAGCGACTCGGGGTCCTCCTGGGCGAGCACGCGGAACAGCCCGGCCGTGAGGTGCAGGCCGGTGATCTCCTCGTCGGCGATGAGCCGGCGCAGCGTGCCGATCTCCAGCGGGTCGGGCGCCGTCACCACGGTGCCGCCGCGCAGCAGCGGCACCCACGTCTCGTACGTCGAGACGTTGAAGGCGTAGGGGGCGACCATCAGGACGCGCTCGTGCGCGCCGCCCGCCCAGCACCGGTCGGCGACCAGAGCGGTCACGTGCCGGTGGGGCACCGCGACGCCCTTCGGCCGCCCGGTGGAACCGGACGTGTGGATGACGTAGGCGAGCTGGTCCGGGTCCACCCGCGCCGCGGGATCGCCGGCGGACGGGCCCGAGGGGGCCGGCTCGGCGTCGACGATCACGACGTGGCCGGTGTGCGGCAGCCCCCGCCCCCGCCGGGCCCGGTCGGCCAGCAGGACCGGCGCGGCGGTCTCGTCCACGATCCACTGCATCCGCTCGAACGGGTCGGCCGCGTGCAGGGGGAGGTAGCAGCCGCCCGCCTTGGCCACGGCCAGCAGCGCCACCACCAGATGGGGGGACCGGTCCATGAGCACCGCGACCGGTGTCTCCGGCCCGACGCCGAGCCCGAGGAGCCGGTGCGCGAGGGCGTTGGCGCGCCGGTCCAGCTCCCGGTAGGTGAGCCGCAGGTCGCCGGACCGGACGGCGCACGCGCCGGGCCGCTCGCGGACCCGGGCGGCGAACGCTTCGGGGATGGTGCGCGGTTCCATGCGCGTCACAGCCCCGGGAGCGGTGCGTGGGGGTCCGCCACGGCGGACCGGAGGACGCGCTGCAGCAGGTCCGCCCGCTCCTCGATCGTCGCCCGGTCGAACACCCTGCTGTTGAACTTGAGCGAACCGACGATGTCCCCGCCGGGCTCCACCTCCAGGTCCCAGAGGGCGCCGTCCGGGATGTGGGAGCTGACGTCCTGGGGGAGGGTCCGCCTGACCCTGCCGATGCGCAGCCCGCCGTGCTCGGTCTCGTCGAGCACGGCGGGGAACTGCGAGACCTGGCAGCCGAAGACGGCCCGGTCCGCGTCGGCGAACTGCCGCATCAGCTCCGGGGTGTCCCCGGCGATGTGGGAGAACGGGATGTCGTTGGCGTAGGCGTCCAGGCAGGTGGTCCGGGTCCGCCGGGTGACGTCGCGGAAGGTCGCGCAGCCGGCGAGGTCGGTGCGCAGCGGGAGGAAGTTGAAGAACGAGCCGATGGTCTCCTGGAAACGGGGCTGCCCGCGGTTGGAGGTGATGGTCGGGACGACGAGGTCGGTGAGCCCGGTGAGGCGGTTCAGGGCCACGTAGTAGGCCGCCATCAGCACCATGAACGGGGAGCTGCGCATCTCCGCCGCGTATCTCAGCGTCGCCGCCGACGTCTCCGGGTCCACGACGAAGCGGTGCACGGCCGCCACCATGGGCTCGCCCTCCGGGCGGGTCCGGTCGGCCGGCAGGGCGAGGATCTCGGCGCCGCGCAGCTTGGCCCGCCAGTACTCGCGGGGGCCCGCGAGGGCGTCCTCGGTGAGGCTCGCCCGCTCCCAGTCCGCGAACTCGCGGTACTGGTGCACGTCCGGCAGGCGGGGCCGCCGGCGCTCGACCCGCGCGGCGTACAGTTCGGCGAGGTCGCGGATGATGAGCTGCATCGACCAGCCGTCGGTGGCGACGTGGTGGGTGTTGACGACCAGCACCGCGTCGTCGTCGGAGAACCTGCCGAGCACCGCGTGCAGCAGCGGCATCCGGTCCACGTCGAGCGGGACGGCCTCGACCTCGCCGACGAGCTCCTGGGCGCGGCGCTCCCGGTCCGCCGGGTCCGTGTCCGACAGGTCGCGGACGTCCAGTGCCGGCGGGGTCACCGGATGGACGAGCTGGTGGCGGTCCTCCTCCGCGCGCGAGACCGAGGTGCGCAGCGCCTCGTGCCGCCCGGCCAGGTCCGTCAGCGCCTCCCGCAGGACGTCCGGGTCCGGACGGCCGCGCAGCCGCCAGCCCTCCGCGAGGGTGTACCGCGGCCCGAACGGTCCGCCGCCGTCATTCTTATCGAACAGGCAAAGAAATTCCTGATTGCAGGAGAGGGGCGCCCGGATCGTCATTTCGCTCGATGTCCGCGCTACATCAGAAATGGCCATGTAAAGCCTCACTGCTCGATCTCGAATCGGGCGGTCTTTTCTCCGAGCAGGATGGCACCGGGCCGATCGGCGGGGCATCTCCTGGATTGCCCGGAGACGGGGCGTCAGCGGTGCGGCGGGCGGTGCGCCCGCAGCATCAGGGAGACCCCGGGCAGCCCGGACAGCGGCAGGCGGCGCTCCGCGCCGATGACCGCCGTGAGCGCCGCGTTCACGAGCGGGTGCGGGGCGGCGAGGTCGTCGCCCTTGACGGCCCGGCGGCGCAGCCGCACGACGGGACGCAGCAGGACGTTCCAGCTCCACACCCGCTCCACGGCGAGGCCGGCGTCCTCGACGACCCGGGTGAGCCGGTCCCGGTCGTAGCGGCGCACGTGGGAGAGCGCCTCGTCGTGCGCGGACCACAGGGACATGTCGCACGGCACCGAGACCAGCGCCGTGCCGCCGGGGCGCAGCACCCGGGCGATCTCCCGCGCCACGCGGTCGTCCTCCTCCACGTGCTCGAGGACGTCGAACGCCGTGACCAGCCCGAAGGCCCCCGACTCCACCGGCAGGTCGCGCGCGTCGGCCCGCAGCGCGTCCAGCCCGCGGGCGCGGGCGATCGCCACGGCCTCCTCGGCGAGGTCGGTGGCCAGCGCCCGCCAGCCGTGCGCGGCCAGCACCCGGGTGTTGCCGCCGCCCGCGGCCCCGACGTCCAGGGCGCGTTCCCCGGGAAAGGGCCGCGGGAGGCGCCGCAGTTCCCGTGCGAGCCGCGCCCGGCGTTCGCGGAACCACCAGTGCCGGTCCTCGAGTTCGGTGAGGCGCCGGATCTCTTCGACGTCCATTGTCGGGTTTCCGCCTCGGCTTTCCGTCGGTCCGGCGATCGCCGGTGATTCACGCGGTGCCCGTCAGCCGGTTCTCCGGCGGAACACCCAGCGGTCCAGCCCGATGTACCGGAAGACGGTGATGGACAATTGGCTCCCGCCGAGCAGGACCACCTCGACGAGCCGTCCCGCGTCCGGCGCGGTGAGGTGCAGGAGCAGGGCCTCGCCCGTGGTGAGCGCGAAGCTCACCGTGAACAGCGCGGTCGCCCGGAGGTGCATGCCGATCCTCGGGACGCCCGCGCGGTTGAACGTCCACCGGCGGTTGGCCTCCGTGTTGAACAGGCCGGACAGCACCAGCGCGCCGAAGTTGGCCAGCAGGGCGGGCCACCAGCCGCGCAGCAGGATGTAGATGGGCACATAGAGCAGC
Organism: Actinomadura sediminis; assembly: GCF_042675525.1. Lineage (NCBI taxonomy): Bacteria > Bacillati > Actinomycetota > Actinomycetes > Streptosporangiales > Thermomonosporaceae > Actinomadura > Actinomadura sediminis. Next base: position 25,700 of record NZ_JBHTJA010000088.1, on the reverse strand, counting down.
GTCGAGACCAGGCCGATGAGACCGAAGGACAGGACCTTCAGCAGCCGCGCCTGGCGGGGCCGCGCCAGCACCGCGTCCGGGTGGGCGGCCCGCGGCTCCCGCGCCGGCTCCAGGGGGAGCCGCGCCCGGCCGGTCGCCATCGCGCGCACGAACCTGATCAGCCCCCGCACGTTGTCCCACGAGGTCCGCAGGACCCGCACCCGGGAGTCCACGTCCTCCACCCAGTCCACCGGCACCTCGTGGATCCGCAGGCCGTTGAACTCGGCGAGCAGCAGCAGCTCGGTGTCGAAGAACCAGCCGTCGTCCTCGACGCCCGCCACGAGCGTGCGGGCGGTGTCGGCGCGGGCGGCCTTGAAACCGCACTGCGCGTCCCGGAAGCCGACCCCGAACGCGTAGCGCAGCAGCGCGTTGTAGGCGCGAGAGAACATCTCCCGTTTCACCCCGCGCCGGATCCGCGACGCGGAGCTCAGCCGGCTCCCGACCGCGAGCTCGGAATGCCCGCTCACCAGCGGCGCGACGAGGGGCAGGAGCGCGTCGAGGCCGGTGGACAGATCCGCGTCCATGTACACGACGATCTCCGCGGGGCTGTCCCGCCAGGCGGCCTTGATCGCCGCGCCCTTCCCGCGGGTGTCGAGCCGCACCGCGTGCACCTCGCGCAGCTCGCCGGCGAGGCGGCGCGCGATGGACCCGGTGCGGTCGGTGCTGCCGTTGTCGAGGATCGTGATCCGCCAGGACAGCGGGAACGAGCCGGAGAGGAACGAATGGAGCGTCCTGACGCATCCCGCCAGCGCGCGTTCCTCGTTGTAGACCGGGACGACGATGTCCAGCGTCGCAGTGCCCCGCGGAGCGCCGGTGACCGCCGGTCCGTCCGGCACGGGCGCGACGGGCGGGCGCACCGGGCTCTCCTCCACTGCGACGTCCCCTCTCTCGCCGGACTCGCGCCGGACGCCGCCATCGTCGGCAGTCCGAGATCCCGGGCGCATCTCTTCGAATGCCCTCGCCCGGCCGCCGCACGAGGGAAGATGCGGCGCCGCCGGGCCGCTCGGGAGGCTTTGCCGGGACCGCTCTTCGCCGTGACCCGGGAGGCCCGAGCATGCTCCTCAAGGACAAGAACGCCATCGTCTACGGCGGCGGCGGGCACGTGGGAGGCGCGGTCGCGCGCGCCTTCGCCCGCGAGGGGGCCCGGGTGTTCCTGGCGGGCCGGACGGCCGCGCCGCTGGAGCGGACGGCCGCCGCGATCACCGCCGCCGGCGGGTCCGCCGAGACGGCGACGGTCGACGCGCTGGACGAGGACGCGGTCGTCCGGCACGCCGCGGCGGTGGCCCGCTCGGCGGGGAGCGTCGACGTGTCGTTCAACGCGATCGGGACCTGGGGGGACGTGCAGGCGACCCCGATGGTGTCCCTGCCCCGGGAGGACTACCTGCGCCCGCTCATGATCGGCGTCACCGCGAACTTCGTCACCGCCCGCACCGCGGCCCGGCACATGGCGGAGCAGGGCTCGGGCGCCATCGTGACGCTCAGCGCGACCGGGACGCTGAGCAAGGCCGCGCTGCGCATCCCGATCCCGATGGGGGGATTCGGGGTGGCGTGCGCCGCCGTCGAGGGCCTGACCCGGGCCCTCGCGGGCGAGCTGGGGACGACGGGCGTCCGCGTCGTGTGCCTGCGGTCCGAGGGCGTGGCCGAGCCGTTCGACGAACCGGACCCGGACTCGCATCGCGCGACCATCACCGGCCTGGTCGAGCAGGAGGCGCTGCTGCGGCGGCGGCCGTCGGTCCGGGAGGTCGCGGACGTCGCGGCGTTCCTCGCCTCCGACCGGGCCGGCGCCATGACCGGGACGGTCGTGAACGTCTCCTGCGGCACCGTCGTCGACTGAGGCGGCACGCATGACGCAGACCCGCCCGCTGACCGGGGACGAGTACGTCGAGAGCCTGCGGGACGGCCGGGAGATCTATCTCTACGGCGACCGTGTCGGCGACCTCACCCGGCATCCGGCCTTCCGCAACCCCATCGCGATGACCGCGCGGCTGTACGACGCGCTGCACGACCCCGCCGAGCGCGGCGTTCTCACCGCGCCGACCGACACCGGGGACGGCGGCTACACCCACCGCTTCTTCACCACGCCCCGCTCCGCCGACGACCTCGTGGCCGCCCAGGGGGCGATCGCGCGGTGGGCCCGGCTCAGCTACGGGTGGCTCGGGCGCAGCCCCGACTACAAGGCGTCGTTCCTCGGGACGCTCGGCGCGAACGCCGACTTCTACCACCCGTTCGAGGAGAACGCCCGGCGCTGGTACCGCGAATCGCAGGAGAAGGTGCTCTTCCTCAACCACGCGATCGTGCATCCGCCGGTCGACCGGGGGCGGCCCCCGGACGAGGTGTCCGACGTGTTCGTCCACGTGGTGCGGGAGACCGACGCCGGCGTCGTGGTCAACGGCGCCAAGGTGGTCGCGACCGGTTCGGCGATGACCCACTACGGCTTCATCGCCCACTACGGGCTGCCCGTGAAACGGCGGGAGTTCGCGCTGGTGGCCGCCGTCCCGATGGCCGCGCCCGGAGTCAAGCTGATCTGCCGCACGTCGTACACCGCGGCGGCGGCGATGCACGGCGGCCCGTTCGATCATCCGCTGTCGTCGCGGCTGGACGAGAACGACACGATCCTCGTCCTGGACGACGTCCTCATCCCCTGGGAGAACGTCTTCATCTACGGGGACGTGGGGAAGTCCCAGATGTTCACCGGCCACTCGGGTTTCCTGGAGCGGGCCACCTTCCACGGCTGCGTCCGGCTCGCGGTCAAGCTGGAGTTCATCGCCGGGCTGCTGCTCAAAGCCCTGGAGATCACGGGCACCGCGGACTTCCGCGGCGTCCAGACCCGGGTCGGCGAGGTGCTCGCGTGGCGGAACCTGTTCTGGGCCCTGTCGGACGCGGCCGCCCGCAACCCCACCCCGTGGAAGAACGGGGCCGTGCTGCCGAACCTGCAATACGGCCTGGCCTACCGCTGGTTCATGCAGGAGGCGTATCCCAAGATCAGGGAGCATGTCCTGCGGGACGTGGCGAGCGGCCTGATCTATGTCAACTCCAGCGCCGAGGACTTCAAGAACCCGCGGATCCGCGGCTATCTCGACCGGTATCTGCGCGGGTCGGGCGGCGCGGACGCCCTCACCCGGGTCAAGCTCATGAAGCTGCTGTGGGACGCGGTCGGCACGGAGTTCGGCGGACGGCACGAGCTGTACGAGATGAATCATTTCGGGAGCCACGAGACGACGCGGCTCGACCTGGTGGCCTCCCAGTTCTCCAACGGGGACATCGCGTCCTACAAGAGCTTCGTCGACGACTGCATGAACGAGTACGACCTGGACGGCTGGAAGGTCCCCGACCTGGACGCGTTCGACGCGCTGCGGGAGTTCCGCGATGGACTCGGCGGCTGACCGGGCGCGCTTCCCGCCCGGCAACCCGGAAGATGCGCGGCGAATACGCGCGCCGCAAGGTAGATGACGACAGGTCATTGAGCGGGGATGGGATTCATGGCCACGGCAGACAGGTCGTTCTACACGGATTTTTCGCTCGACCATATCCGGTTCTACGTTGACGACCTCCCGGCGAAGGCGCGGCATTTCGTGGACGGCTATGGATTCCAGGTCCACGCGGCCGGGCGGCCCGCGGGAAAGAACGCCGGAACGTCACTGGGGCTGGGCGCGGGCCGGATCCGGCTGGTGCTCACGGAGCCGCCGGACGGCGACCACCCGGGCGCGGCGTACCTGCACCGGCACGGCGACGGCGTGGCCGACATCGCGCTCGGCGTCCCCGACGCCGCCGACGCGTTCCGGCGGACCGTGGCGCGCGGGGCGCGGCCGGTCGCCGAGCCCGCCGAGCACGCGGGGATCACGACCGCCGCGATCGGCGGTTTCGGGGACGTCGTGCACACCTTCGTCCAGCGGCGCGAGGGCGTCGACGAGCGCGCGCTGCCCGACCTGGGCCCGGTGACAGGCCCGGTGACAGGCCCGGTGACAGGCCCGGTGACGGGCCCGGTCGCCGGGCCGGGGGCCGCGGCGGGCGGTCGCCTGACGCGGGTCGACCACCTCGCCGTCTGCGTGGAGCCGGGGCGGCTGGACGCGACGGCCGGCTTCTACCGGCGGGTGCTCGGTTTCGAGGAGACGTTCAGCGAGTTCATCGGGGTCGGGGACCAGGGGATGCGCACGACCGTCGTGCAGAGCCGGTCGGGCGCGGTGACGCTCACGCTGATCGAGCCGGACGCGTCGGGCCCCACCGGCCACGTCGGCGACTTCCTCAAGGACCACGACGGCCCCGGCGTCCAGCACCTCGCCTTCGCCACCGACGACATCGTCGAGGCGGTCCGCTCGATCGGGGCCCGGGGAGTGGAGTTCCTGCCGGCCCCCGGCTCCTACTACGACCGGCTCCCGCGGCGGGTGGCGGTGTCGCGGCACCCGGCGGGGGCGCTGCGGGAACTGAACGTCCTGGTCGACGAGGACCACGACGGCCAGCTGTTCCAGATCTTCACCCGCTCGGTGCATCCGCGGGGCACCTTCTTCACGGAACTGATCGAGCGGCTGGGGTCGCGTTCGTTCGGTTCCGGCAACATCCGGGCCCTGTACCAGGCCGTGGAGTCCCAGAAGAACGGGCCGGCCGGCTGACGGCCGGCCGGCCCCGTCGGCGCGCTGCGGGAACGGCGCCGGAGAGGAAGCACATGACCGAGGCCCAGCACCGTGACCCGCGGGTCCTGCCGCACGAGGGGGAGCGGGAGCGCGACGTCCGGACGCGGCTGACCAAGCTGCTGACCGAGACGCCGATCCCGCCCGAGTACCTGATCGACAACCTGGCCGTCTATCTGCGCCGGTTCCAGCTCGCCGACCTGCTGTCGATGGACGCGCTGTACCGGATGCTGCCCGAGCTGCCCGGCGTGATCATGGAGTTCGGGGTGCTGCACGGCCGGCACCTGGCCGTGCTCACCGCCCTGCGCGGCGTGTACGAGCCGTACAACCCGCTGCGCCGCATCATCGGGTTCGACACGTTCCAGGGCCTGACCGGCATCTCGGACGTGGACCGGGCGAGCCCGAGCGCGGTGGAGGGACGGTTCGCCGTCCCGGCCGACGAGGTCGGGCACCTGCGGGAGGTGCTGGCCGCGCACGAGGCGGGGGACCCGTTCGGGCACACCCAGCGGACCTTCGTCGTCCAGGGGGACGTCCGGGAGACCGTGCCCCGCTACCTGGAGGACAACCCCGAGACCGTCGTCGCCCTGGCCTACTTCGACCTCGACCTGTACGAGCCGACCCGGGACACGCTGCGGGCCATCCGGCCGCACCTCACCAAGGGCAGCATCCTGGCCTTCGACGAGATGACGCATCCCAAGTGGCCGGGCGAGACGGCGGCGCTGCGCGAGGTCCTCGGCATCGACACGGTGCGGCTGCGGCAGCTCACGGTCGCCGGGAGGGACGCGCCGATCGTCTACCTGAAATGGGGTGAGTGACGGCTCCGGGGGAGCCGGGCCCGCGGGGGAGCGGGCGTTGCCGGGGGCGGGGGCCGGCGGGACCCGTGGTCCACGGGTGTCCTGCCGGCCCCCTCCCGTTCGTCGGTGGGGCACAGAGACGGTTCCGACCCGCCGAAGGGAACGAGAATGCAGAGGGTCACCTCCGCCGACGGCACGCCCATCGCCTACGAACGGACCGGCGACGGCCCGCCCGTCATCGTGGTGGGCGGCGCGTTCAACGACCGGAACTCGGCGGCGCCGCTCGCCGAGGCGCTGTCCGCGCACCTGTCGGTCGTGCGCTACGACCGGCGGGGGCGCGGCGACAGCGGTGACACCGCGCCGTACCACGTGGACCGCGAGATCGAGGATCTGTCCGCGCTGGTCTCCGAGATCGGCGGGACGACCGCGGTCTTCGGCATGTCGTCGGGCGCCGCGCTCGCCCTGCGGGCCGCGGCGGCGGGCGTCCCGATCGGCAGGCTGGCCCTGTACGAGCCCCCGTTCGTGCCGGACGACGAGGTCGAGCGCGCGCACGCCAGGAAGCGGGCCGCCGCCCTCCGGTCCCTGCTGGCCGAGGGCCGCCGCGCCGACGCGGTCGTCGAGTTCATGACCGGGACGGGGATGCCCGCGGAGATGGCGACGCGGATGCGCCACGCCCCGATGTTCCCGGCCCTGGAGGCCATGGCCCACACGCTCGCCTACGACACCGACGTGATGGGCGGCGCCACCGACGGCGGCGCCATTCCCGCCGACGTGGTCGCCTCGGTCCCCGTCCCCGCCCTGGCGATCTACGGCGAGGCGAGCCCCGAACGGACGGCCGAGATCACGCGGCGGCTCGCCGACCTGCTGCCGGACGGGCGGCGCACCGTGCTGGCGGGGCAGACGCACGACGTCTCCCCGGAGATCATCGCCCCCGTGCTGGTGGACTTCTTCACCGCCTGAGGACGCTCCCGGCCGGTCCGCCCGCCGGCGGGCCGGCCGCCCCCAGAGAGGTACGAGACGCAGGAGGTTCGATGCCCGCCGCGGAGAGACTGTCCCGCCTGCCGTGCGGCCGCGTGAGCAAGTGGCTCGTCGTCGTGTTCTGGATCGTGGTGTTCATGGGCACCGGGTCGTTGTCGGCCAAGCTCGCGAGCGCGCAGCAGAACGACGCGGCGCAGTGGCTGCCCGGGGACGCCGAGTCCACCCAGACCTTGGAGGTCACCCAGCGGTTCCTGCCGCCCGACACCTATCCCGCCCTGGTCGTCTACCACAGGCCGGACGGGCCGATCACCGCCGCCGACCGGGAGAAGGCCGCCGCGGACGCGCGCCGCATCGGCGGCCTGGAGCGGACCCGTGACGGCGAGATGGACGCCCGCGTCGTCCGCGCGGACGGGCCGCGGCTCTCCGAGGACGGGGAGGCGCTCCAGACGATCGTGCAGATCAAGGTGGGCGAGCGGGGGTGGATCGCGCTCGGCCCCATCGTGGACGACCTGCGGGACGTCGTGAAATCGGACGGCGGGGGGCTGCGGGCGCACGTGGCGGGGCAGGCCGGGTTCCAGGCCGACTCCAGCAAGAGCCTCACCGGGCTCGACGGCAGGCTGCTCGCCGCCACCGTGCTGGTCGTGCTGGTCATCCTGGTGCTGACCTACCGGAGCCCGGTGCTGTGGATCCTGCCGCTGCTCGGCGCCTTCGTCTCGCTGAACGTCGCGCAGGCGATCATCTACGGGCTCGTCCAAGGGATGGACCTCACGGTCACCGGTTCCAGCTCCTTCATCCTCACCGTGCTGGTCTTCGGAGTCGGGACCGACTACACCCTGCTGATCGTGTCGCGCTACCGGGAGGAGCTGCGGCGCGAGAGGGACCGGCACCGGGCCATGGCGGCCGCGCTGCGCCGGAGCGTGCTGACCGTGGCGGCCAGCGCCGGGACCGTCGTGCTGGCCATGCTGTGCCTGCTCGCCGCCGACCTCAACTCCACCCAGAGCCTCGGCCCGGTGACGGCCGTGGGCGTCGTCGTCACCTTCGGCGTCATGACGACGCTGCTCCCCGCCCTGCTGGTGGTCTGCGGGCGCTGGCTGTTCTGGCCGGTGCGGCCCGTCCCGGGCGCCGGCGAGCCGCGGCGCGACGGCCTGTGGGCGCGCGTCGGCGCGCGCATCGCGGCCCGGCCGCGGCTCACCTGGGCGGCGGCCGTGGTGGTGCTGGCGGCCATGGCGGCCGGCCTGTTCAACCTGAACGCCGGCGGTTTCAGCGGGGACGGGTCGTTCCGCAACGAACCCGACTCGGTCGTCGGCCAGGAGGTCAACGACCGGCACTTCGCGGCGGGCGCGGGCAGCCCGGTGCAGGTCGTCGCCCGGGCGGCGGCGGCGGACGAGCTGGGCTCGGCCGTCTCGGGCGTCCCCGGCGTCGCCGGCGCCGGGGACCCGGTCGTGCGGGAGGGCTACGCCTACGTCGAGGCCACGCTGGCCGCGCCGCCCGGCTCGCCGGACGCGTACCGGACGATCGACCGGCTCCGCGCCGAGGTGCACGCGATCCCCGGCGCCGAGGCGATGGTCGGCGGCGGCGACGCGGTCAACCTCGACGTCCGGCGCGCCGCGGAGAGCGACCGCGCGGTGGTGATCCCGCTGGTCCTGCTGGGGATCCTCGTCCTGCTGGGCCTGGTCCTGCGGGCGGTGGTCGCCCCGCTCGTCCTGGTCGCCACGGTCCTGCTGGCGTTCGCCGCCGCGCTCGGGCTCAGCGCCCTGGTGTTCGACGCGGTGTTCGGCTTCGACGCCACCGACCCGTCCTTCCCGCTCTGGGCGTTCGTGTTCATCGTGGCGCTCGGCGTCGACTACAACATCTTCCTGGCCACCCGGATGCGGGAGGAGACCGAGCGGCGCGGCCCCCGCGCCGGCGTTCTCGCGGCGCTCGCCGCGACCGGCGGCGTGATCACCTCCGCGGGCGTCGTGGTGGCCGGGACGTTCGGCGCGCTCGCCGTGCTGCCCCTGGTGTTCATGGCGGAGATCGGGGTGGCGGTGGCCATCGGCGTCCTGCTCGACACCTTCGTCGTGCGGTCGGTGCTGGTGTCGGCGCTGGCGCTGGACCTCGGCCGGTGGATGTGGTGGCCCGGGCGCCTCGCCCGGCCCGCCGAGGACGCGAGGGAGGCGGAACCGGTGCCGGTGGCCGACTGAGCCCCCGGACGGCGGACCCCCGGCGCGCCCGCGCCGGGGGTCCGCACGTTCGCGGAGGACGCCGCGCCGCCCCGCGGGCCATGCTGATCTGGAGCCACCGGAGGGCGGCGGCCGACCGGGCCGCGCGCGGCGGCGTCCCCCATGCCGACGGGAGAGGCGCCGGCCCGCCCACGGCCCGAACCGGTGCGCCGTTCCCCGAGGAGAGGACCGGGCCCGTGACGGACTTGAAGACAGTCATCGCCGACCTGACCGCCGAGCGCGAGCAGATCGACCGCCTGGTCGCGGGGATGGACGACGCCCGCTGGCGGCTGCCCACGCCCGCCCCGGGCTGGACGATCGCCGACCAGGTGGCGCACCTGGCCTTCATCTACCGGCTCGCCGGGACCGCGGCCTCGGACGCCGCGGCGTTCCAGGCGCTGGTGGAGCGCGCGAAGGGCGACTTCAACGGCGCGGTCTCGGCGGCGCTGCGGGAGTATCCGCGGGACGCCCCCCGCGACCTGCTGGAACGCTGGCGGGCCGAGTCCGCCGCGGGCATCGCCGCGCTCGCCGCCGTCCCGGAGGACGGGACGGTGCCGTGGCTGGTCAACCCGCTCCCCCCGGCCATTCTCGGCTGCGCGGGCATCATGGAGACGTTCGCCCACGGGCAGGACATCGCCGACGCGCTCGGCGTGCGCCTCGAGCGCACCGACCGCCTGGTCCACCTGGTCGGCTTCGCGATCCTGACGCGCGACTTCGGCTACCAGGCGCGGGACCTGACCCCTCCGGACGAGGAGTTCCGGTTCGAGATCACCGCGCCGTCCGGGGAGTTGTGGGCGTTCGGCCCCGAGGACGCGGCCAACCGGGTCAGCGGTTCCGCCGAGGACTTCTGCCTGCTGGTCACCAGGCGCCGGCACCGCGGCGACCTCGACGTCACCGCCGCCGGCGCCGAGGCCGACCGGTGGCTCGACATCGCCCAGGCGTACCGGGGACCGGCCGGCGAGGGGCGCAGGCGCGGACAGTTCGCCGCCGCGCGGACCTGAATGAACCCGGTGAGCCCGCGCCGGGTCACCGTGATCGGCACCGGCCTCGTCGGCACGTCCGTCGCGCTGGCGCTGCGCCGCGCCGGCGTCCGGGTGGCCCTCGCCGACAGGGACCCGGACGCCGTGGCGGGCGCGGCGCGGATGGGGGCCGGCGGCCGGCTCGCGGCCGACACCCCCCGCGCCGACGTCGTGGTCATCGCGACCCCGCCGTCCGCCGTCGCCGGCGTCCTGCGGGAGGCGCAGCGGCGCGGCCTGGGCGCCGCCTACACCGATGTGGCGGGCGTCAAGGCGCCGCTGCTCGCCGACGCCGCCCGCGCGGGCTGCGACCTGGCCGCCTACGTTCCCGGCCACCCCATGGCGGGCCGGGAACTGTCCGGTCCCGCGGGGGCCGCAGCGGACCTGTTCCGCGGGCGGCCCTGGGCGCTGTGCCCCCACCCGCGGCTCGCCCCCGGCCCCCTGAACGCGGCGGTGGGGCTGGCGGCCCTGTGCGGCGCCGACCCGGTCCTGGTCGCGTCCGCGGACCACGACCGGACGGCGGCCGCGGTCTCGCACGTCCCGCATCTGCTGTCGTCCGCGCTCGCCGCCCGGTTCGCGGACGCCGACGACGCCTCCGACCCCGAGCTGCTGGCGCTGGCGGGCCGGGGACTGCGGGACATGACGCGGATCGCGGCGGGCGCGCCCGCCCTGTGGCACGACATCCTGCGGCGGAACGCGGGCGAGGTGAGCGCCGTCCTGGACGCGGTCGTGCGCGACCTGGCGGAGGTCGCCGCGGCGCTCCGCGAGGACGACCCCGGCGGCGACCGGCTCCTCGACCTGCTCGCCAGGGGCGCCCAGGGGCGCGCACGGATCGTGAAGGTCCCCTCCGGCCGGGCGGTTCCGCCCCGGACCGGGCCCACGCGGTGACCACGGCGTCGTGACTACGATGCTGTGTCGGCGCGGGCCCCGTGTCCGGAGGAACCATGAGGTCGAGCATCGGTGTTGGGTGAGGTCGAGTCCGCGATCGGCAGGGCCTTCCGCGACGAGTGGGGGCAGGTGGTCGCCACCCTGATCGGGCTCACGGGCGACTGGGACCTCGCCGAGGAGTGCGCCCAGGAGGCCTTCGCCCGGGCCGTGGAACGCTGGCCGCGCGACGGGGTGCCCGACCGTCCCGGCGCCTGGCTCACCACGACGGCGCGCAACCGCGCCACCGACCGGCTCCGCCGCGAGGCCACGGGGGCGGCCAAGCTCCGCGAGCTGGCCGCGATGACGCCCGGGGAGGACGCGGACGGCGGCACCGCCGCCGCGGAGGCGTCCGTCAGCGGCGTCTGGGACGACCGGCTGCGCCTGATGTTCACCTGCTGCCATCCGGCGCTGCCGCTGGAGGCCAGGGTCGCGCTCGCGCTGCGCACCCTGGCGGGGCTGACCACGGAGGAGATCGCGCGGGCCTTCCTGGTCCCGGAGCAGACGATGGCCAAGCGGCTCGTCCGGGCCAAGCAGAAGATCCGCAACGCCGGCATCCCCTACCGGGTGCCGCCGGCGGACATGCTCCCCGAGCGCACGTCCGCCGTGCTGAACGTGCTGTACATGCTCTTCACCGAAGGCTACTCGGCCACCTCCGGCGAGGCGCTGATCCGCCGCGAGCTGTGCGCGGAGGCCATCCGGCTGGCCCGCGTGCTCGCCCGGCTGATGCCGGGGCGGCCGGAGGTCTACGGGCTCCTCGCGCTGATGCTCCTGCACGACGCCCGGCGCGCCACCCGGGTCGACGAGGCCGGCGACCTCGTCGTCCTGGAGGATCAGGACCGCGGCCGCTGGGACGCCCGGAAGATCGCGGAAGGGCTCGAGCTGCTGGCGGCCGCGCGGCGGGCGGGCCCTCCGGGGCCGTACCAGCTCCAGGCGGCCATCGCCGCGTGTCACGCCACCGCCGCCGACGCGGCCGGCACCGACTGGAGGCGGATCGCGGACCTGTACGGGCGGCTGGCGGAGGTCACGCCGTCCCCGGTGGTGGAGCTCAACCGCGCGGTGGCGGTCGGCATGGCGGAGGGGCCCGCCGCGGGCCTGGCCATCGTGCGCCGCATCGAGGAGCGGGGCGACCTGCCGGGGTACCACCTGCTGCCCGCCACCCGCGCCGACCTGCTGCGCCGGCTCGGCCGGGGCGGCGAGGCCGCGGACGCCTACAAGGAGGCGCTCGCCCTGGCCGCCACCGCGGCCGAACGCCGTTTTCTCGAGCGGCGCCTGGCCGAGATCGAATGATAACGGCGTTATTCGCGTAGGTCCACGAATTCAAGGCCTTTCGCGTTCCCTTCGCATTCGCGGAGAAGCTTTTTCCGATCGGGGGGCGGCATTCTGGCGATCGGGGCGGCGGCGCTGCCGCGGCCCGGATCGCGACGGAGGAAAGGCCCCCCATGCTCGTGACGGTCACCGGCGGAACCGGATTCGTCGGCGCGCATTCGATCGCGGAGATCGTGCGGAAAGGACATCGCGTCCGCCTGCTCGTGCGGGACGAGGCGCGCGTCGCCCGGGCGCTGGCGCCGCTGGGAGTGGACCGGTCCGCCGCCGAGATCGTCCGCGGGGACGTGACCGCCGCCGCCGACGTCGCCCGGGCGGTGCGGGGCGCCGGGGCGGTGCTGCACGCGGCGTCGGTCTATTCGTTCGACAGCCGGGACAGGGCCCGCGTCCGGCGCACCAACGCCCCCGGCACCGCGGTCGTCCTGGAGGCGGCGGCGCGGGAGGGCGTGGAGAGGATCGTCCACGTGTCGACCGTCGCGGCGCTGTTCCCCTCCCGCCGGGAACCGCTCCGCGCGGACTCGCCGGTCGGAACGCCCCGCGAGACCTACATGCGGAGCAAGGCCGACGCCGAACGGATCGCGCGGGACTGGCAGGACCGCGGGGCGCCCGTGGTGATCACCTACCCGCCCGCCCTGCTCGGCCCCCACGACCCGCGCCTCGGAGACCAGAGCGCGAGGCTCCGCGCGCTGCTGCGCGGGCGGATGCCCCTCTGGCCGTCCGGCGGGTTCCCCCTGGGGGACGTCCGCGACACCGCGATGCTGCACGCCGCCCTGCTCGACCACGGCGGGGACGCGCCCGGCCGCGTGTTCGGGCCCTCCCGCTACCTGAGCACCCGGCAGTACGTCGCGGCCGTCCGCGCCGTCACCGGCCGCGCCCTGCCCGCGGTGTTCCTGCCCGCCCGCGCCATGCTGCCCGCCGGGCTCGCCACCGACCTCGTCCAGCGCGCCTGCCCGTGGCATCTGCCGGCGGAGTACGGCGCCATCTACACCTGCGCGTGCGCGACCAGGGTGGCCGACGACGCCGGCACCGGCGGGTTCGAGCCGCGCCCGGTGAAGGAGACCGTCGCCGACGCCGTGCGCTGGCTGCGCTCCGCGGGGCTGCTCACCGCACGCCAGGCGGGACGCCTGGCCCGTTCGGCACCGGCCTCCGAGCACGCCGCGGCCGGAAAGGGGAACCGTTGACCACGTTCGAGCGCGATTTCGTCCCCGTCCCGGTCCCCAGGCCCGGCCCCTCGCGCGGCCGCCCGGGCAACGGGCGGGTCGCCGTCCCGCCCGGGCCGCGGGCGGCACCGCCCCCGCCGGAGACCGGCGCGCCCCCGCCCGGCATGGGCGCGCTGCGGGAGCGCCTCGAGCGCTTCCGGGACGAGATCGTCGCGGGACGGCCCGCCGCCGTCGAGCGCCAGCACCGCAAGGGCAAGCGGACGGCGCGCGAACGCCTCGACCTGCTCCTGGACGAGGACTCCTTCCTGGAACTGGACATGTTCCGGCGGCACCAGGCGCGCGGGCCGCAGGCCGACGACCGGCCCCCGACCGACGGGGTCGTCACCGGCTCCGGGACGATCGACGGCCGCCGCGTCTTCGTCTACGCCCAGGACTTCACCGTCTTCGGCGGCTCGCTGGGCGCCGCCCACGCCGCGAAGATCCACAAGGTGATGGACCTGGCGGTGCGGAACGGGGCCCCGCTGATCGCGCTCAACGACAGCGGCGGGGCCCGGATCCAGGAGGGCGCCATGGCGCTCGACGGATACGGCGGCATCTTCCACCGCAACGTCCGCGCCTCCGGCGTCATCCCGCAGATCAGCGTCGTCCTCGGGCCGTGCGCCGGGGGAGCGGCCTACTCGCCGGCGCTCACCGACTTCACCTTCATGGTCGCCGAGACCGCCCAGATGTACCTGACCGGGCCCGACGTCATCGAGGCGGTGAGCGGTGAGCGCGTGACCCACGCCGAACTGGGCGGCGCGCAGGTGCACGGCACCCGGACGGGCGTCGCCACGTTCGTCCACGACGACGAGGAGAGCTGCCTCGCCGACGTCCGCTACCTGGTGTCGCTCCTGCCGTCCAACTACCTGGAGCGCCCGCCCTCCGCCGCGCCCTGCGGCGCCGCCGCCAGCGTGCGGCCGCGGCTGGCCGACCTGGTCCCGGCGGAGCCGAACCGGCCCTACGACATGCGGAAGGTCATCGCCGAGATCGTCGACGACCCCGACTTCCTGGAGCTGCACGAGGACTGGGCCGCCAACGTGATCTGCGCGCTGGCGCGCATCGACGGGGAGGTCGTCGGCGTCGTCGCCAACCAGCCGCTGGTGCTCGCCGGGGTCCTCGACGCGGCGGCGGCACAGAAGGCCGCACGGTTCGTCCGGTTCTGCGACGCCTTCGGCATCCCCCTGGTGACGCTCGTGGACGTGCCCGGATTCCTGCCCGGCACCGACCAGGAGCACAGCGGCGTCATCCGGCACGGGGCGAAGCTGCTGTACGCCTACTGCGAGGCGACCGTCCCCCGTGTCCAGGTCATCCTGAGGAAGGCGTACGGCGGCGCCTACATCGTGATGGACTCCCGCTCCATCGGCACCGACCTGTCGCTCGCCTGGCCGACCAACGAGATCGCGGTGATGGGCGCCGAGGCCGCCGTCAACGTCGTCCACCGCAGGGAACTGGCCGCCGCCGAGGAGCCCGCGCCGCTGCGCAGCCGGCTCGTCACCGAGTACCGCGAACGGCTGATGCACCCGTACTACGCCGCCGAGCAGGGCCTCGTCGACGCCGTGATCGACCCCGCGCAGACCCGGGCCGAGGTGGCGCGCGGCCTGGCGATGCTCCGCGACAAGGGCGTCGCGCCGCCCGCGCGCAAGCACGGCAACGTCCCGATGTGACACCGGCCGGGCCGGCGGCGCTCACGATCCTCCGGGCGGGCCGCGTCCTCACGGCGCGTCCCCGTTCGTCGTAATGTCGGCGGCGACGTCGTACCGGGAGGAGCGGTCCAGTGAAGTACATGCTGATGTTCTGCAGCGACGCCGGCACGGGGATGAGCCCCGAGGAGGTCCAGACCGCGGCCATGGAGGGCTGCGACGACTGGACGGAGACGATGCTCCGGCGCGGCTACCTGCGGGGCGGCGCGGGGCTGCGCCCGGCGGCGGACGCCACCACGCTGCGCGTCCGCGACGAGCAGGTGCTGCTGTCGGACGGCCCGTTCGCCGAGACGCGGGACCAGATCGGCGGGTTCAGCCTGATCGAGTGCCCGGACCTCGACGAGGCCCTGCGGGCCGCGGCCGAGCACCCGTGGGCGAAGGTCGGCCAGGTCGAGGTCAGGCCGGTCTGGGAGCCCTGACCCCGCGGCCGTCCCCCCGGTCGTCCCCCCGGTCGTCGGGGGCCTGCCGGCCGGGCTCCCCGGCGATCCGCCGGGCGATGTCCGCGCGCAGCGCCGCCTTGTCGACCTTCCCGATGTCGGTGACGGGCAGGGCGCCGACCAGGACGAGGCGTTCCGGGAACGCGAGGCGCGCCGCCTCGGCCCGCTCCATGGCGGCGACGACGTCCCGCAGCGAAGGCGCCGCCCCCGCCTCGGGGACGACGTACAGGCACACCCGCTCCCCGAGGACGGGGTCGGGCATCGCGACCGCCGCGGCCTCGCGCACCCCGTCCGCCAGGCGCGCCAGGTCCTCGACCTCCTCGGCGGAGATCTTCTCGCCCGCCCGGTTGATCATGTCCTTCTCCCGGCCCTCGACGACCAGGTTCCCGTCGGGCCGGCGCCGGACGACGTCACCGGTCCGGTACCAGCCGTCCGGCGTGAACGCGCGGGCGTTGTGCTCCTCCGCGCGGTAGTAGCCGCGCAGCGTGTACGGGCCGCGGGTCAGCAGGACGCCGGGCTCCCCGGGCGGCACGGGCCGTCCGCGCTCGTCGACGACGAGCAGCTCGTCGGCCGGGCAGATGGGACGGCCCTGGGTGGTGCAGGCGACGTCCTCCGGGTCGTCCGGCCGGGTGAAGCAGATCAGCCCCTCGGCCATCCCGTACCCCTGCTGGACGGCGCATCCGAGCACCGGCCGGACCTGCCGCGCCACGTGCTCGGACAAGCGGGCGCCGCCCACCTGCAGCGTCCGCAGCGACGTCGGGCCGCCGCCCGGGCGGGCCCGCCGGTACTCGATCCACCGCTGCGCGACGGCGGGCACGACGGACGTGACCGTGACCCCCTCCCGCTCGATCAGCGGCAGGGCACGGGCGGGATCGGGCGAGGAGGCCAGCACCGCGCGGCCTCCGGCCAGCAGCGCGCCGAGCAGCCCCGGCCCGGCCAGGGTGTAGTTGTGCGCCGCCGGCAGGACGGCGAGGTAGACGGTCCCCTCGTCGAACCGGCAGACCTCGACGCCGTGCCGCATGCCGCACAGCCAGTCGTCGTGGGTGCGCGGGATCAGCTTCGGCAGCCCGGTCGTCCCGCCCGAGAGGAGGAACACCGCGACCGCGCGCCCGTCCGGCGCGGAGGCGTCCAGCCGGCGGCGCGCCGCCTCCGGGTCCCCGGCCGGCCTGCAGAGCGCCGCCAGGTCGTGCCCGCCCGGCCGGATCCCGCGTCCGGCCACCAGCACGTGCTCGAGGCCGAGCCGGTGGGCCGTCTCCTGGTGGTCGTGGCCGTCCAGCGCGTCGGGGACGGCGATCGCCCGGGCGCCCGAACGCGCGGCCAGGTGCGCCAGCTCGCGCCCCCGGTGCGGCGGCAGCGCCATCACCGGCGGGACGCCGAGCCGGAGGCACGCCAGCAGCAGGACCACGAACTCCCACCGGTTCGGGAGCTGCAGCAGGATCCGGTCGCCGGGGCGCAGCCCCAGCCGCGCCAGCCGCTCGGCGGCGCCGTCCGCGCGCGCCCACAGTTCCCCGTGGGACAGCCGCACCGCCCCGTCCACGAGCGCGGTCTCGCCCGTCCCGGCGTCGGCGGCGGCGCGCAGCCGGGTTCCGACGGCCTCGCCCGTCCACAACCCGGCGGCGACGTAGCGGCGCGCCACGTCGTCGGGCCAGGGGACCGTCCCCGCCATGGCGGGACGCGCCTCGCTCGCGGTCATGCGGACCTCCCGGTGCGGTCGAAGGCCGTGCCGTCCGTCCCGGTCATCGCAGCCGCACCGGCAGCGCGTCCAGGCCGTGCATGATGACGCTGGAACGCCACGTCAGCGACTCGGGCGGCGCCGCCAGGCGCAGGCCGGGGAACCGCTCCAGCACCGCGCCGATCGCCGTCGTCCCCTCGATCCTGGCCAGCGGGGCGCCGATGCAGTGATGGACGCCGTAACCGAACCCGAGCTGCGGATTGTCGGTCCGGGACGGGATCATCTCGTCGGGCCGCGCGAACCGCTCCGGATCGCGGTTGGCGGCCAGCAGCGACACCAGGACGGTCGCGCCCTCCGGGATCGCGACGCCGCCGAGCTCCACCGGCTCGGTGCTGTACCGCAACGCGATCTGCACCGGGCTCTCGTAGCGCAGCGTCTCCTCGACCGTCCCCGGAAGCAGCCCGGGATCGGCCCGCACCGCGGCGAGCCGCTCCGGGTCGCTCAGCAGCGCCAGCAGCCCGTTGCCGATCAGGTTCACCGTCGTCTCGTGGCCGGCGGTCAGCAGCAGGAAGACCATCGAGGTCAGCTCGTGCGCCGTCAGCCGGTCCTCCCCGTCGTGCACCGCGACCAGGGCGGACAGGAGGTCGGCCTGCGGGGCGCGGCGCTTGCGCTCCAGCAGCGACCGGATGTAGCCGAGCATCTGCGTGGCCGCCTCGTCCAGCCGGTCCAGGGGGAGCGCGCCGGCGGTCAGCACCTCGGTCCACCCGTGGAAGTCCGCCGCGTCCTCCTCCGGGATCCCGAACAGCTCGATCAGCACGCGGATCGGCAGCGGCAGCGCCAGCGCCCCGATCAGGTCGGCCTCCGCCGCGTCCTCCAGCGCGTCCAGCAGCTCGGCGGTGAGGCTCTCGACGCGCGGGCGCATCCGCTCCATGCGCCGGCGGGTGAACGCGGCCGACACGAGCCGGCGCAGCCGCGTGTGATCGGGCGGCCCCACGTTCAGCATGTGGCTGTTCATGCCCAGGCGCAGATCCTCGGGCATGTTCCGGCGGTTGCCCACCGTGGCGGTGCGCGGCTCCAGGCGCGGGTCCGTCAGCGCCTGGCGGGCCGCCTCGAAGCCGGTGACCAGCCAGCCGGTATCGCCCGAGCGGAGCACGACCGGCTGCACCGGCCCGTTGCCCCGCAGCCCGGCGTACCCGGCGTGCCGCTCGGCGGCGCCGGCCAGCAGGAACCCGGCGCTGGGGAGGACTTCGGTCATGGGAGCGATCATCGCGGCGCCGGGCCCGGCCGGACATCTTCGCGCGTGCGCTTCCGGGCGTCCGGCATTCTCCGAGAACCGCTACGACCGGACGGCCCTGCGCACCGGCCCGAACTCGGCCTCGAACCGTTCCCGGGAGGCGCGCACCGACGCGCCCGCGGCCCGCGCGTCGTCCCCCACGCTGACCATCAGCGCCGTGAGCTGCGCCTCGAAGCACCGGTCGGCGTCGTAGGCGTCGACGAGGTAGCCGCCGAGCTCGAGGCTCACCAGCCCGTGCACGGTGATCCACATGTGGTGCGCGACGAGCTCGGGGTCGTCCCAGTCGAACCTCGCCGCGGTGATGCAGCGCTTGGCGCAGTGCACCACGTTGACGAGCGTGTACCGGCCGTACTGCCGGTCGGACTCCGACAGCGAGAACACCGGCAGCGAGCTCGCCCCGAACATCACGCCGTACAGGTGGAAGTTGACGATCGCGTTCTGCCGGTAGGCGCGCCCGAGCAGCGCCATGTCGGCGACCGGGTCCGCGGAGTCGGTCACGCGCGCGAAGTACGCCTCCAGCCGCGCGAAGCCCACATGGACGATCTCGCGCACCAGGCCGCTCATCCCGCCGAAATGGGTGTAGACCAGCATCGTGGAGCAACCGGCCTCCCTGGCGACCCGCCGGGCCGTCAGCGCCCGGGGGCCCTCCTCGTGCATCAGCCGTGCGGCGATCTCGACCAGCACGGACCGCATGCCCGGATCGGATCGGCGTGGACTCATCGGCGGCTCCCCGCCGGAACGTGCTCCACCTTGACCTCCCCTACCGCGCGCGGCGGCCGAAGAAGCTGATCGTCAGGGCGAGGGTAGCGAACCGCCCCGGCGGTCCTCCGCTTCGAGAATGCTCCCCGGCCGCGCCCGGAATTCGCGCCCCCGCCGGCGGGCGGCGCGGGGCCCGCCGCGAGGGCTCATTCGATGTGGACAGAACTTCCCCGGCCCGCCCCGGCCGATTTATTTGATCGTGCTCGATGCGGCCGAAAGTCCCGTCCGGCACTTCTTCTAGATCACATAACGTTGTTATCTTCCGCGTCATGAGCGGAACCCGCACTTCTGGCGAAATTCCGGACCGCGAGTTCGACCGACCCGACGGCCGCCGCCGTCCCCTCGCCTTCTGGACCGGTGTCGTCCTGGTGACGGTGGGGGTGATTCTGCACCTCCCCATGTACATCGAATCCGCCGAAATGCATTACCACATGGCGGGAATGAAGATGGACGCGGCGATGCTCTGGGGGATGGGGCTCATCGTCTTCGGAAGCGCGCTGGCCGGCTGGGGCCTGGTGCCGCGGCGCGCCGACCGCGAGGGCGCCGCCCGGCTGAAGGTCCGCGCGATCGACGACGCCCGCATCAGCAAGACCCATGTCGGGCTGCTGCTCGTGCTGGCGGTCGCGGTCACCATCGACGTGATGAAGCCGACCACGCTGGCGTTCGTGGCGCCGGGCGTCGCGGAGGAGTACCACCTGCGCGCGCCCGGCCGGCCGGACGGCGGCGTCCCGGTCGCGTGGCTGCCGCTCAGCGGCATCACCGGCACCGTGCTGGGCTCGCTGATCTGGGGCTGGCTGGGGGACCGGATGGGCCGCCGGGCCGCGATGCTGCTGGCCGGGATCCTGTTCATCGGCACGTCCATCTGCGGCGCGATGCCCAGCTTCGGATGGAACGTGGTGATGTGCTTCATCATGGGGCTGAGCGCGGGCGGGATGCTCCCGGTCGCGTTCACCCTGCTGTCGGAGACCATCCCGGCCCGCCACCGGGGCTGGCTGATGGTGTTCATCGGCGGCGACATCGCGGGCGCCTACGTCCTGACGAGCTGGGCCTCCGAGACCCTCACGCCGACCTACAGCTGGCGGATCCTCTGGCTCATCGGGCTCCCGACGGGAGTGCTGTTCGTCTTCCTCGCGCGCTGGGTGCCCGAGTCCCCCCGCTACCTGCTGTCCGTCGGCAAGGAGGACGAGGCCCGCCGCGTCCTGACCCGCTACCAGGCCGAGATCGTCCGCATCGAACGGTCGGAGCTGGCGGCCGAGGAGTCCCTGGGCGACCGGTACTCGCAGCTGCTGCGGCCGCCGTTCCTCGGCCTGACCGCCGTGCTCACGCTGCTCGGGATCGGCATCGGCCTCATGGTGTACGGCTTCCAGATGTGGCTGCCGAGCAACCTCAGGCAGCTCGGCTACGACGGCGTGAGCGCGGACCGGGTGCTGCGGGACTCCGCGCTGATCGGCTTCCCCCTGAACCTGGCGGTGGCCTACCTGTACCACCGCTCGAGCCGCTGGACGCTCATCGGGCTGAGCGGCCTGGTCACCGCGTCCCTGGCGGTGTTCACGATCCTGGGCGACTCGGTCGCCGACAACAGGGCCGTCCTCAACGCGCTGCTGGTGATACCCATCTGGGGCTCCAGCTCGGTGATCGCGGTGCTGTCGGCCTACGCGGCCGAGGTGTACCCCACCCGCATCCGCTCGCGCGGCAGCGGCCTGGCCGCCGGGATGACCAAGGCGGGCGGCGTGCTCGTCCTCGCGCTGGTCGTCGCGGCCGTCGCCGCGCCGTCCCTGCGGGCGACGGCCGCGATCGGCGCGGTGCCGATGGCCGCCGCCACCGCCGCGGCGATCGTCGTCGCCGTCGAGACCCGCCGCCGCCGGCTCGAGGACATCACCCGCGACGAACTCGGCGCCCGCGCCCCGGCCCGCTGAGGCCGCGCCGGCGGTGACCGGGGCGAGGCGCGCCGTCTGCATGGCTCGGGTCGCGCGGACCGGTCTGTTCTGTCCCGAAATATAGGTAAAAAGCGTACTTTGTAAAGGTCACGGGCATTGTGGCCGCCCACCCGCCGACACCTTCGGGCCGACCGTGCGAGGACGAAGGCCGCGCCGGACCGGGGTCGCCCCGGCCCGGCGCGGGAGGCGGGTCAGCTGCGGCCGAGCATCTCGGCGGTGAGGACGCCGCCGCCGAGCCCCCAGCCGCCGTCGGGGACCTCGTCGACGAGGACCAGGGTCGTCGCCCTGGCGCGCTCGCCGTACACGTCGGCGTAGGCGTCGGTGACGGCGTCGATCAGCTTCTTCTTGGACTCGGGGGTCAAGGTGCCGGCCGGGACCTTGAGGTTGGCGAACGGCATGATGACGTCCTTTCTCGTGGTGGTGATTCACAGCGAGGCGGCCGAGGACGGCGGGTCCTCGACGCCCGCGCGCCGGTGGAACGCGGCGCGGACCCGGTCGGCAACGACGACCCGCCGCGCGGAGGCCGTCAGACGATGCCGCCGTTCGCGCGCACGACCTGCCCGTTGACCCAGTGCCCGGCCGGGCTCGCCAGGAAGCAGACGACCTCGGCGATGTCCTCGGGGGTGCCGAGCCGCTCCAGCGGCGGCTGCTCGGCGAGCCGCCGGACCGTCGCCTCGTCCTTGCCGTCCAGGAACAGTTCGGTGGCGGTCGGGCCGGGCGCGACGGCGTTGACCGTGATGTCGCGTCCGCGCAGCTCGCGGGCGAGCACCAGCGTCATCGCCTCGACGGCGCCCTTGCTCGCGGCGTACGCCCCGTAGGCGGGGAGCTGCAGGCCGACCACGGAGGTGGACAGGTTGACGAGCGCGCCCCCGTCGCGCAGGCGGCGCGCGGCCTCCCGGGCCATCACGAACGCGCCGCGGATGTTGGTGCGGTGCAGGGCGTCCAGCTCGTCCAGATCGAGGTCGGCGATCGGGGACAGCGCCAGCCGTCCCGCCGAGTTGACGACCACATCGACCCCGCCGAAGGACGTCTCGGCGGCGTCGAACATCTCCGCGACGGCGACCTCATCGGCCACATCGGCCCGGACCGGGATCGCCCGCCCTCCGGACGCCGTGATCTCCTCCACCGCCCGCGCCGCGGCGGTGGCCGCCCCCCGGAACCCCACCGCGACCGCGAAGCCGCGTGCCGCCAGCGCCGCCGCGACCGCCCTGCCGATCCCGCGGGAGCCGCCGCTGACGACGGCCACACGCTGATCACTCATGAAGAAACTCCCTCCATATCGCCGATACGAAGCGAGAGTATCGACGCTACGAGCCACGGTAGCATGCTCTCGTAGCATCGTTAGCGAATGGCGGTATCATCGATCGCATGGCAGAGACGGACCCGCTGCGCGCGGCGATGATCGAGGCCGCGGAGCGGCAACTGGCGTCGTCCTCGGACCACGAGATCGCGACGCGCGCGGTCTGCGAGGCCGTCGGCGTGAGCCAGCCCGTGCTCTACCGGCTGTTCGGTGACAAGCGCGGGCTGCTCGACGCCGTCGCCGACCACGGGTACGAGCGGTACACCGCGCTCAAGGCCGCGCAGGAGCGGACCGGCGACCCGGTCGCCGACCTGCACGCCGGCTGGGACGGCCACATGGCGTTCGCCCAGGCGAACCCGGCCCTCTACCAGCTGATGTTCACTCCGCGGCCGTGGTCGCACTCGACGGCGCGAGAGCGCGTGACGGACCTGCTGGTGGCCGCGCTCACACGGTGCGCGGCGGCGGGCGCGCTGAAGCTGGAGCCGCGAACCGCCGCCCGGCTGATCCTGGCGGCGAACATCGGGACCGCTCTGGACCACATCGCCCGGCCGGCCCTGTTCGAGGACCCGGCGCTCTCCCACCGCATGCGGGACGCCGTGTTCTCGCACGTGCTGACCACCGCGACCGCTCGGGACGACGCCGACCCGCTGTCCACCGCCGCGCTGCGCCTGCACGCGCAGCTCGATCTGGCCGGGACCGAGGCCCTGGAGTCGGCCGAGACCGCCCTCCTGCGGCGATGGCTCGAACGCATCGCGCGACCCGCCCCACGATGAGGGCTGCCCTCCAGGACGATGCCGGGCGGGTGCCGGTGACCCCGAAGCCCGCCCCGCGCCCACCACGGGCTTCCTCCGCCGCCCTGCCCGCGCCCGCCGCGCTCGGGAGAAGGGCCGAATACGCGCCGTGAGGGCGGCGGCGCGCAACTACGTCGGGGCTCGTCGCGGCTTCCCGGGTACGGGAGGCGCGGGCCGCCGCGGACGGGTCAGTCGTTGAGAAGCGCGGTGAGCCGGTAGGCGGCGTGCCCGGCGAGCCTGGCCGTGCCGCGGTCGTAGCGCTGGGTGGTGACGGGCGAGGCGTGCCCGAGGAGCTGCTGGACCTGCTCGACCGGCGCGCCGGCGTCCAGCAGGAGGGTGGCGGCCGTGGCGCGCAGGACGTGCGGGGTGAGGCGGGCGACGTCGATGCCGGCGGCACGGGCGGCGCGGCGCAGGGCGGTGGTCTGCCGCCATCGGTCGAACGTCCGCCCGTCCTCCCGGAGGAGCAGCGGGCCGCCGCCACGGGCCTCCAGCAGCGGCTCGAGCAGCACGCGGACCTCGGGCGCCAGGGGGACACGGACGGTCTTGCCGCCCTTCACGCGGAAGCGGACGACGGTGTGCCCCGACTCGGTGCCGATACGGTCGGCGGTGAGGTTCTCCAGTTCGGCGGCGCGCAGGCCGATGCCGGCCAGCAGCGCGACGGCCGCGGCGTCGGCGGGGTACCGGGCGGCGATGGCGCGCGCCCCGTCCAGCAGTGCGCTCGCCTCCGCACGCGTGAGGGCGGGCGTCGCGCCGTCCCTGGACACCTCCGGCCGCTCGAGGTGCTCGGTGGGGTTGTGCGCGATGACGTGGCGCCGGGCCGCGTAGCGGTACAGCGACGACAGGTGTGAGAGCCGGCGCGCGACGGTGGCCGGGGCCAGCGGCCGCCCGCCGCGGTTGAGCCGCGCCGCCGCGCCGGTGGCGGTGCCCAGCTCGTCCGCGTAGGCGGCCAGCATGTCCTCGGTGACCCGCCACAGCCCGGCGCCGGGCGCGGTCGGCTCGAGCCAGCGGACGAAGGCCGCCGTGTCGGCGAGCCGGCTGCGGCGGGTCGTGGCGGTCCGGCCCGCGCGCAGCCACGCGGCCACCGTCGGCCAGCTCGCGTCCGGGCCGGTGCGCGGCAGCCGGTTGACGAGGTCGACGTCGGCGCCGGGCACCTCTCCCCCGTCCCCGCGGCGCCGCCGTGGCGACAACCCCGGAATCTCCCCCACCGATACGACCAGCGGAGCCGGCGCCCCCGTGGCCTCCGGCGCCGTCCAGGAGGAAGGTCCCGTCTCGGCGGCGTCGACGACCGGGCCGTCCGTGGGCGGGGCGTCGCCGCTTCGGTCCGGTGCGGGGCCCGTCCCCCGCACAGGTGCACCGGCACGAAGCAGCGCGGTCGGCGTGAGGACCCGCCGCTCCTCCCCCTCGTCCGGCTCCTCGCGTCCGGTGGTCGAGGCGAGCGCGTGGGCGCGGCGGCGTGGGGCGTCCGGGCTCATGATCATCATGATCTCACAGAATTAGGATTCTGTGAGACACCGAAAGAACCTGAACTAGCGATCCGATCGAATCGGAAGTGGATACCCAAAAGATCGGATCGATAACATGGCGCCCTATGAGGCCAGAGAGCGACGACACCATCGAGGCAGGCGAAGCCGACGGCGGCGAGGCGCGTGACGCCACCGTCCCCGCACAGTCAGGGGACGAGAGCGGGGTCGGTGCCCGGGCCGCCGACCTCGCCGATGGCCCGGTGCCCGGCGACGACCTGTCCGCCGACGCCGTCGCCGCCCGCGCCGAGGAGACCCGGGCGGCCGGGCGGCGCCCCTGCGGTTACTGCGGCCGTCCCATCGCGCGGGGCGCGCGTCGTGACGCCCGGTTCTGCAGCACCGAGCACCGCAACGCCCACAACCGGCGGTTGCGCCGCCGGGACGCCGAGAGCGATGCGCCGTTGCGGACTCTGCGGGAGGAGAGGGCGCTACTGGAGCCCCTGGTCGCGGCGCTCAGTGAACGGTCCGGCTCCTTGACGCGGCTGCTGGACGGTGCCGTCGCCGACGCCCTCGCGGACGCGGAGAACGCTCGCGCGGAGGCGCGCGAAGCCCACCGCGCCGCCGATGAGGCCGATGTCCGAGCACGGCTTGCGGACGAGCGCGCCGAGCAGGCGCTGAACGAGGCCCGTGCCGCGGCCGCCGACCGGGACGAGAAGGTGCGGCAGGCCGACCGGCGCGCCCGCGAAGCCCGACGGGACGCCGAACACGCCTGGGAGGAGGCCGGACGCGCCGCGCAGGCCCGCCAGACCGCGGAGGAACAAGCCGCCGCCGAACAACACCTGCGGCAGGTCGCCGAGCAGGCGGCCGCCGAGGCCCGTCATGTCCACGAAGACACCGCGGCGCGGTTGCGTGAGGCCCAGGCCGAGCTGCGGCGACTCGCCGACGCGCTGACGGCCGTCACGTCCGAACGCGATCGGGCCCGTGCCGACCTGGAGAACGAGAGGCGACACCACGCCGACGCGTCCCGGCGTGCCGACCGCGCTCAGGACGACCTTGCCGAGGCCCGCCGGGACCTCGACGAGGTTCGCGAGCGGCTGGCCGAGGCCGACCGTGCGCGGCAGGCCGCGGCCGCCGACGCGGCCGAGGCCCGCGGACGAGCCGTCGAGCTGCAGGCGCGCGCCGAACGCGCCGACGCGCCAGTCGACCGGGCCGCCGACCGCGCCGAGCGCACCGCCGCCCGAGCCGACC
>NZ_JBHTJA010000087.1:0-30676 GCF_042675525.1 Actinomadura sediminis | reverse complement strand
AGCGACCCCGCCCCCAGCGCGACCGTGGCCAGGACGAACATGTGCGGCAGCTCGTACGCCAGTCCCTGGGCCAGGAACCGGTAACCGCCGACCAGCGAGAAGGCCGAGTTGACGCCCCATCCGGTGAGCCACAGCGACGCCCACGCCACGACCTCCATCGCGTTGAACCACACGATGCCCACCGGCAGGTCCCACACGCGCGTCTCCCCCAGCGGAATCACCGTCGCGGCGAGAAGCGCCGCCGCCGGAAGGCTGATCACGCCGGTCCGCACCAGCAGGACGTCGGACGCGAGCGTCCTCCGCCGCTGCTGCACGAGGAGCCGGACGCCCTCGCGCAGCGGCGCCGCGGGGCCCGCGCCCGCGCGGAGCACCGAATCCATCGCGGCGGCCGAATAGGTCAGCCCGGCCAGCAGCAGCGGGAGCGCCACCACGGCCCAGACGGGCGTCGCCTCACCCACCGGCCACCTCCGCCGGCACCGCGAGCTGCGCCAGGTCCGGATCCAGACTCGCGACGATCAGCCGCGCCGCCGAGAACTCCGCTCCCTCCAGGAGCGCGGGCAGGAGGTCCAGCATCGCCGCGGACGGCCGCCGCTCGATCGGCCCCCGGGGGCCGTCCGTCCCGCCCAGCGGCTCACGGTCGCCGACCCGCCCGATCGCCGCACCGGCCTCGTCCAGCCACCCCCGCAGGCGGGCGAGCACGTCTCCGGGACGGCGGGCGGACGGACCGCTCAGCCCGTACCGATCCGCCGTCGCACGCCCGATGACGCCCACGTCCCGGAGCATCCAGCGCAGCGTCCACGACCTCCGGACGCGGCGCGAGAGGCCGGCGAACCGCACCGCCAGCTCGTCCCCGGGCGCCCCGGCGACGGCGTCGTCGCGCAGAACCCGGGCCCGGTCGGCGGCGTTCGTCCAACCGGCCACCGCGAGCAGCCGGGCGATGCTGTCGAGGTGCGCGGCGGCCCGGCGCCGTTCGGCCTCCCCCGCCGGCACGCGGTGCCCGGCGGCGGCCCGCAGCCACGGCTCGTCCCAGAAGGACGGCGGGCCCTCCCCGCCGTCCGCCGCACCGGCTTCCGCGGCCTGGACGACGTCACCCTGCAACGTCAGGTGGACCACGAGGCCCGCAGGCCAGTCGTGGAGGGCCGGACCGAGCGGAACGTGCAGGACGTCGAGCTTCAGCCCGTCACGGTCGTCCGCCCGTCCGGCCATGGGCAGCCCCATCGGCGAACCCATGTGGTGCTCGTGGCCGCCGCCGTGGCCGGTGTCGTGGCCGGTGTCGTGGCCGGTGCCGTGGTCGGTGCCGTGGCCGGTGTCGCCCTCTTGCTCGTCCTCGGCGTCCTGCTCGTCCTCGGGGGACCAGCCCCGGCGAGCGGCGGCATCGGCCCACTGGGCCGCCGTGTCGGCCAGTTCGCCGGCCGCCCGGTCCAGTGCGGCGCCGACCTCCTCCGCCGACGCCGTGTCGGCCAGCCGGACGCGGGCCCGGGGCCCGGGCATGTCGTCCCAGGTCACGTCCGCCGCCGACGCCAGCTCCGCGCCCGGGGCGCCGCACACGACGAGTGTCGTCGCCGCCGCCGGGGACGCGACCGTCCGGCCGCCGCGCCGCCGCAGACCGTCCTCGACGAGCAGCCGGGTCCGGGTCGCGCCGGGCGACGTGACGACGAACGCGCGCGGCCGTGCCGTCGCGAAGCCGAGGAGCCGGGCCCTCACGTCCACCGGAACGCCCCCTCGCGCCACGCGTAGACGACGCCGACCACGAGGAAGCCGAGAAACAGGAACATCTCCACGACGGCCTTGACCCCGACGGACGCCGCGACCACCGCCCACGGGTACATGAAGACCATCTCCATGTCGAAGGCCAGGAACACCATCGTCACCACGTACCACCGCACGTGGTAGCGGGACAGGGCGTGTTCCTGGGGCCGTGTCCCGGACAGGAAGGGGCCTGCGGCGACCGTGCCCGGCGGCGCCAAGGCCACCGAGAACGCATAGACGGCCGCGACCGCCGTTCCCAGCACTCCCAGAAGGGCGAGTACCGCCAGGTAAGTCTGCATTCGGAGTCCCTGGTCCGGCTTCGTCCTACGCGTGGTAGGAGATCTTGCACCGTGGCGACTACCCAGCCGGCGGGGGACTACTCGCCCCACGTCCGCCATCGGTACCGGCAGAAGACCGCGGGACGTCCCGCTTCGATGTGCGGACCCGGGAAACGGCGGCTCGGCGATGGGTCCGCCACCTAGACATGGTCGTCGATCCCCGTACGCGTCGAACCCGCCGGAACGCCACCGGCACGCGCCCCGCCGCGGGGGTCGTCCGACGGGCCGGTGGTCGTTGAGAAAAAAGTGTCGAGGGTTTGTCGATCCGCCGGGGCGGCGTTCGACCTATGGTCGACCGACCGTCCGGGGCGCCGCCCCGGGCACCATCAGAAGGAGCATCGCTATGGGATTCATCAAGTCCAGCCTCTTCATCTCCCTCGACGGCGTGATCGAGTCGCCGGAGACCTGGCACTTCCCCTACTTCGACGACCAGATGGGCGCCGTCGTCGGCGCGCTGATGAACGAGGCCGAGGCGACCCTCCTCGGCCGGCGCACCTACGAGGGGTTCGCCTCCTACTGGCCGGACGCCGACCCCGCCGACCCGATGACGGAGGCCATGAACGGTGCGCGCAAGTACGTGGTGTCCGACACCCTGACCGAGGCGACATGGCAGAACTCCTCGCTCGTCAACGGCGACGTCGCGGCGGAGCTGACCAAGCTCAAGGCGGACACCCGGCTCGGCACCACCGGCAGCGCCACGTTGGTGCGCTGGATGCTGGAGCAGGGCCTGGTCGACGAGTTGCACCTGCTCGTGCACCCGATCGTCGTCGGCCGCGGCGCGAAACTGTTCACCGACGGCCAGACCGTCCCCTTGAAGCTCATGTCCTCGACGACCTTCGAGGCCACCGGCGTCGTGCACCTCGTCTACACCAACGACGACGCGCCCAAGGAACAGTCGCCCGCCACCGCCTCCTGAACCGGGCGAAGGCATCGCGGGGACCGCGGCTGGACGGTCCCCGCGATACCCGCACTACGTCACATCGGTGCGCAGGCCCTCCTGGTAGGCACGGACGAGGTTCCGCGGCACCAGGGTCCTCTTGCCTTCGACCGTGATGGGCACCAAGTCCGGGGGTGCCGCCTTCCACTGCGCGCGGCGCTTGCGGGTGTTGCTCCTGGACTTCTTCCGCTTGGGGACGGCCATGGTGCTCCTACCAGCTCGACTTGGTGACGCCCGGGAGTTCGCCGCGGTGGGCCAGTTCGCGGAAGCGGACCCGCGACAGCCCGAACTTGCGCAGGTGCCCGCGCGGGCGGCCGTCGACGGCGTCCCGGTTGCGGACCCGGGTGGCGCTGGCGTCCCGCGGCTGGCGGCGCAGTTCCCGGACGGCGGCCTCGCGGATCTCGTCGGCGGTGTGCGGGCTGCGGATCAGGCGCTTGAGCTCGGCGCGGCGGGCCGCGTGGCGGGCCACGATCTCCTTGCGGCGCTCGTTCGCGGCGATCTTGCTCTTCTTCGCCATCAGACCTTCTCTCCACGGGCGCGGATGCGCGCGACGGCCGCCTCGATGCCGATCTTGTCGATCGTCTTGATCGCACGGGCGGACAGCCGCAGCCGCACGTACCTTCCTTCACCGGGCAGCCAGTACCGCTTGCTCTGGATGTTGGGGTCGAACCGGCGCGGGGTGCGCCGGTGCGAGTGCGACACCTTCTTGCCGAAGGACGGCTCGGCGCCGGTCAGCTGACAGCGGGCGGACATGGGACTCCTCTCTGGCCGGGGCGCGTGCCCGCGCCCCGCGTGTAGGGGGTTCGGCATTCGCCGCCCCCGACGCGCACCATGATAGCGATAATCATTTTCATTGGCTCGGCGGTGGAAGGGACGCCGCCCGGGGCCTCACACCGTTCCGACGGCGACGAGGGACGAGGCGTCGAGCGCGTCGACGCGTTCGGCCTCCAGGCTCTCGAGGAAACGATCGCGCACCCGGTCGACGGCCTTGTCGTCGAGATCGAGGAGCATCGCGCGGAAGCCGCTGCCGAGCACCAGGTCCCAGGCGTTGTCGAGGGTGAGCGGTACCCGCCGGTCGATCCGGTGCACGCTCACGTCCCGCAGGCCGAGGCCCGCGGCCCACTCCCCCAGCGTCTCCTCCGCATTGATCCGGCGGGCGGCGCGACGCGCGGGCGGCTCGCCCCGCCCGGACGCCCCACCCGGACGCCCGGCGTCCAGGCTGCGGAACAGCAGGGCGCCGAACTCCTCCAGCGCCCCCTCGGCCCAGGTGGCCACGGAGAACCGGCCGCCGGGACGCAGCAGGCCGGCCAGCCGCCGGGCGGAGGCGTCCATGTCCGGCAGGAAGAAGATCCCGTACCCGCACAGGACCAGGTCGTACGGCCGCGGCGCGGACCACTCGGTCACGTCGGCGGCATGGAACGCACCTGCTCCAGCCGCTCGGCCGCGGCGCGGACCACTCGGTCACGTCGGCGGCATGGAACGCACCTGCTCCAGCCGCTCGGCCGCGGCGCGTCGCCGCCCCAGTTCGACCAGGCCCTCCGCGAGGTCCACGGCGTCCACCCGTCCGGTGGCGCCGACCGCGCGGCCCGCCGCGATCGCCGAGGCGCCGCCGCCGCAGCACGCGTCCAGCACTCGCTCGCCCGGGGCCGGGCGGACCCGCTCCACGTAGGCCTCGCCGAGCGGGTCCCACAGCAGCGACGCGGCCGCGCCGTGATCGCGGGCGGCGGCGTCGAAGACCCGGCCCGTCTGCGAGGATCGGGACGATCGCGTCTGTTCTCCTGTTCGCACCGTGCTCACCGTGCGCCGTGCGGCGCCCGGCCTGAAACGATCGCCGGGCCGCGACCCGGTCCATGCGGACGATGACCGCCGACGGATCGGCGGGCGGCGCGTGCCGCCCGGCGCCCGGCGATCGCGCGTGCCGCCGCCACGACCGCCGTCACTCCCCCGGGGGCGCGTCCGCGCCCGGAGCGAGTTCCACGATCCGGTCGCAGAACGCGGCCGTGTCCGGACGGTGGGTGATGACGAGGGTCGCCCGGCGGCTCGGACGGGCGAGCAGCTCACCGAACGCGGCCTCGGCGCCGGGGTCGAGCGAGGCCGTCGGCTCGTCGAGGACCAGGACGCGGGGGTCGGTGAGGAGCGCGCGGGCGATGCTCACCCGGGCCCGCTGCCCGCCCGAGACGCCCGCACCGCCGTCGCCGACCACGGTGGCCAGGCCGTCCGGCAGCCCGGCGGCGGGGCTCAGCAGGCCCGCGTCGGCGGCGGCGCGGCGCACGGCGTCGTCGGACGCGTCGGGCGCGGCGAGGCGGATGTTGCGGGCGAGCGTCCCGCTGACGAGCCGCGCGTCCTGCGGCACCGCGCCGACGAGCGCGCGGAGGCGGGCGTCGGGCAGGTCGCGAAGGTCGATGCCGCCGACCCGCACCGATCCGGTGTCGGGGTCCCACAGGCGCAGCGCCAGGCGCGCCGACGTGCTCTTGCCGGAACCCGAGGGGCCCATGAGCGCGACGGTCTCGCCCGGCGCGACGTGCAGGTCGAAGCCGTCGAGCACGGGCGGCTCCTCCGGCGCGTAGCGGAACGCGACGTTCTCGAAGCGCAGCCCCTCGGACGGGTCGGGGTCGGCCCGGCACGGGACGCCCGGTTCCGGGGCGGTCTGCGGACGGTCCAGCACCGCGACGATCCGCCGGGCCGCCTCCCGCAGCGCGCCGGCGTTGCGGAGGAGGTCGGTGAGCTGCGCGGCCGGGCCGAGCGCGGCGACCGCGACGGTGAACGCGAGGGGGACGGCGGACGCGGGCAGCTCGCCGACGCCCGCGGCCGTGACGGCGAGGGCACCGATCGCCGTGGCGGACAGCGTCAGGTCGCCGAGCGCCCGTTCGGCGCCGATGCGCGACGCCGGGCGCGCCTCGCCGCCGGCGACGGCGCGCGCGACGTCCGCCAGGTGCGCGCGGCGGCGGCCCACGGCGTCGGCGGCGGCGAGTTCCCGCAGCCCCTGCACGGTTTCGACGAGGTCGGCGCGCAGGGCCGCGCGGTGGCCGGACAGCCGTCGCGCCTGCCGGGCGGAGATCCCCGACATCGTCCACGGGATCGCCACCGCCGCCGCGAGGAGCGGCACCCAGACGAGCAGCAGCGCCGGGTTCACCAGCAACGAGACGGCCGTGGTCACGGTGAGCACGGCCCCCGCCGTGAGGGTCTGGGCGACGGTGTGCGCGTAGAGCCATTCGAGGGACTCGGCGTCGGCCATCGCGACGGCGCCGAGGTCCCCGCTGCGGCGGGCGTCGGCGCGATCGGGGACGCTGCGGCGCAGGGCGTCGAACACCCGCCCGCGCAGCATGCCGATGAGCGAATAGGCCAGGTCGTGGGAGCAGTGCGCCTCCAGCCACGTGCACGCCGCCGCCGTCACGGCGAGCCCGGCCAGGCCGGCGGCCCAGAGCGCCGGCTCGCCCAGCGGGCCTCCCCCGGCCGCGGCGGACACCGTGCCCGTCAGGTGGGCCAGGAGCAGGGCGAGCCCGAGCACGGCGAGCTGCGCGCCGAGGCTCGCCAGCACGGTGCCCAGGAACGCCCCGCGCCGCTCGGCGATGATCGGCAGCAGCCGCACCACCGCGTTCACGCCACCGGCTCCCGTTCGCAGGGCCCGACGGCCGTGCCGGCGTCGATCCGGACGACCGCGTCGGCCTCCGCCACGACGGACGCGCGGTGCGCGATCACGATGCGGGTCGCGCCCGCGGCGTGGGCGCGGATCCCGCGGAGCACGCGGCGTTCGGTGCCGGCGTCGAGCGCCGACGTCGCCTCGTCCAGGACGAGGACGGCAGGGTCGGCGAGCAGGGCCCGGGCGATCGCGATCCGCTGCCGCTGCCCGCCGGAGAGGTTCGCGCCGTGCTCGTCGAGGACGGTGTCGTAGCCGCCGGGCAGCCGGGTGACGAACGCGTCGGCGTCGGCCGCGCGGGCCGCCGCCCGGACCTGCTCGTCCAGGGCGTCCGGGCGGGCGATGGCGATGTTCGCGCGGACGGTCCCGGAGAACAGGAACGGGTCCTGCGCGACGAGCTGGACGCTCGCCGCGAGCGCGGCCGGAGTCAGCGCGGCGAGCGGCCGCCCGCCGATGCGGACGTCGCCGCCGTCGGGGTCGTGCTGCCGTTCCAGCAGCCGGGCGATGGTGCTCTTGCCCGATCCGGACGGTCCGACGATCGCCGTGGTCGCGCCGCCCCGCGCGCGGAACGACAGCCCGTCCAGGGCCGGGCGGGGCGGGCCGCCGGACACCGCCGGGTAACCGAAGCGCACCCCGCGGAACTCGATCTCCGGGCCGGGCTCGGCCGGGACGGGATCGGCTCCCGGAACGAGGGCCGGGCGGGCCGCGCGGAGTTCCTCGAGCCCGTCGACGGCGGCCAGGCCCAGGTACCCGGCGTGCCAGGCGCCGCCGAGTTCGGCGACCGGGCGGAAGCACTCCCGGGAGAGCAGGAGGACGAGCAGGGCCCGGTCGGCCGGCAGGTCACCGGCCGACGCGGCCGCCAGCGCGGCGAGCACCGCGCCCGCGATGCCCGCGTGCGCGGCGAACGTGCTCACGCCGGACTCGGCGAGCGAGAACCGAAGCTGCGCCATCGTCTCGGCGGTGAGCGCCCGCGAACGTTCGCGCAGGTCCGACGCGGTGCGGCCGCCGGCACCGGCGATCCGCAGCAGCGGGATCGCCTGGGTCATCTCGAGGTAGTCGGCGGCGAGCCGTTCGAACCGGCCCCAGCGGCGCCGTCCCGAGCGCAGCAGCCGGGCGTCCCACAAGCGCGGCAGGACGAGCGCGGCGGCGACCGCGACGGCGAGCACGGCCGCCGACGGAGGGTGCGCCGCGGCCACGGCGGCGACGATCGCGGGCGGCGCGACGGCGGCGACCGCCAGTTGCGGCAGGTACCGGGAGATGTAGGCTTCGACGCCCTCGACCCCGTCGACGACGGTCGCGATCACCTGCCCGGTGCGCGCCCGTCCCGTCCAGGCCGGGCCGAGCCGGGTGACGCGCGCGACGAGGTCGTCGCGCAGCCGGGACTTGGCGGCGCCGCCGACCCGGGCGGCGAGGACCTCCCGCCACCAGACGGCGGCCGCGCGCACCGCCGCGACCCCCGCGACGGCGAGGAGGCCGCGCAGGGCCGCCTCGCCGTCGCCGCGGATCAGCGCGGTGAGGATCAGCGCGACCAGGAACGCCTGGGCGGCGAACAGCGCGGTCACGGCCAGGGACAGGCCCGCGAGCGCCGCGATCCCCCCGGCGGACCGGGCGGCCATGCGCAGGAGCGTGCGGTGGATCACTCGGCGAGGGCCTCGGGGTACAGGCCGGTGGCGATCCGCCGCACGGCATTGACGTTCCCGAGCGTGCCGGGCAGCAGGTCGGGCGAGGGGACGGCGATGAGCCGGCCGTCGCGGACCGCGGGCACGTCGGGGAAGGTGCGGGTGAGGTACTCGCGGGTCGTGCGTTCGTGCTCCTCGTCGGCGACGCCGAACACGATCGCCTCCGGCTCGCGGGCGGCGACCTCCTCGGGCGAGATCTGCGCGACGAAGAAGTCCGCGAACGCCTCGTCGTCGGGGCCGAACACGTTCTTCCCGCCGGCCCGGCGGACGATGTCGTACTCGACGCCCGCACCGATCGCCGAGAGCGTGCCGCCCTCGACGTACAGCTGGGCGACCGTGCGCGGCCGCACGCCGGCGACCGCGTCCGCGACGGCCTCGAGATCGGCCCGCGCGGTATTGATCATTTTCGTGGCGGCGTCCTGGACGCCGAAGATCCGGCCGAGGGCGCCCAGGTCGGTGAAGATGTCCTCGACCGAGCCCTTCATCCGGCGGTCCGCGCAGCCCCCCGCCGCGACGTACACGCTCGCGCCCGCGTCGGTGAGCTGCTCGATGGTCGCGAATCCCTGTTCGGCGGTGAACTCGTAGGTGGTCGGGGAGAAGACGAAGTCGGGTCGTGCCGCGAGAAGCTTCTCCCGGCTCGGCGGCTCGGCGTCGCCCAGCACGGGGACGTCGGCGGCGAGCGGGGCGACGTCGCCGGGCAGCGGCCGGTTCGCGGTCTGCGCCTGGCCGGCGAGGCGGTCCGCCAGGCCGAGGCGCAGCAGCAGTTCCGTCTGCGCCGGGTGCAGGCCGACGGCCCTGGAGGGGGTGCCGCTGACGGTCACCTCACGGCCGCAGTTCTCAACGGTCACGGCGCCCGCGGCGGAGGCGCCGCCGGGCGTGGTGACGCCGGATCCGCAGCCGGACAAGAGGAGGGCTCCGGCGAGGACGGTGGCCAGGGCGTGGATGGGGCGTCGCATGGTGTCGGCTCCGTGTGTGGGCGGGGTCGTGCTCAGTTCGGGGGGCGGCAGGTCGAACGCCGGGACGGGCGCGGACGCCGCCCCGGGCGGATCGGTCAGATGACTACGTCACCCGCGGATGGTAGCGATAACGACAACGGTTGTCATTTTTGTGCACGCCGTGGAGCACGGCCGAGCGGGGTCGGGTGTGGTGCCCTGGGGCCTACGGAGAGGGAGCTACTGCGGCGGCGGCAGTTCCTTAGGGTCTGGCGTCTCACACGGCGCAGCCACGCCGATCGGCCCGCGTTTCACCCGGCGAGGACGCGAACGCCGTGGGGCCCTGGCCGCCGGATGGCGGTCTCGCAGCCCGCCGACTCCCGCCGCGGCCTCGGCTCTCGGACGACCGCACCCCACGCCGCCGGCCGGCCGCCGCGGTTTCCGCACGCTCGGGTTCGGCGGCACGCCGATCCCGGCGTCGACCTGCCAGAACAGAGCCTCCACCGCGACGTGCCAGGGGCTTACCAGAGCCCGGCGCCGAATCCCGCGCTCGTGGTCGCGTCCCGCGACGGGTCGGCCTCCCGGTCGGTGACCGTCGCGGCGAGTCGCGGCCGATGCCGCACGGGCGATCCGGATGCATCCCCGCAGACCGGCCCTGCCTACCCCCTCGGGCGGTGAACGGCGGCTGCTCTACGCGGCCAAGACGCGGGGCTCACCGTGAATCCGTTGCCGGGAAGCGCGCCTGCGAGCACGGCCGTGATGTCCGGTCTCCCTTCGCTCACAGGGGCATGCCGGACGGGGCGCCATGGTCAGGCGCGGTGTTCGCGGTGTTCGCGGTGTTCACGGAGTTCTGCCGAGAGTTCGGCGGAGAACTGTTCGGCGTCGGACAGGCGCGCACGGATCTTCGCGCAGCGCTCTTCGACCAGCGTGCGGTAGACGGCGAGGCGCTTGACGAGGTCGGCCCTGGTGCCCTCGTCGGTGCCGGCCGACTGGAGCTCGTCGAGGATCGTGAGCAGGTCGCGCATCTCCTCGAGGGTGAAGTCGAGGGGCTTCATCCGCTTGATGACGAGGAGCCGCGCGACGTCGTCTTCGGTGTAGAGGCGGAAGCCGCCTTGCGAGCGCGCGGTGGGAAGGGCGAGGCCGACGTCCTCGTAGTGGCGGATGGTGCGCAGGCTCAAGCCGGTCCTGTCGGCGACCTCGCCGATCTGCATGTGCCTGCCGTCCATCAGCTTCCTCCTCGCGTCACCCGCTCGTCACACCGGGGACGGGTGATCCATGCCGTTGGTCAAGCTTGCCATCTTCCGGCGCATGGTGCCGTCGGCGCCCGTCTCGGCGGGGCGGGCCCCGCACCGGGCTTCTCGCATGCCGCGCGCCGGACTCCCCGTCACCGCGTGCAGGGTGCCCACCGCCGCCGCCTCGGCCAAGTGGGTGCGGTTCAGCAGGACCACGGGTCGACGACGGAGGGGTCCCTCATTACCGGGGGGCTCTGCTTTCGCCGGGTGTGCGTGCGACGTAGACGGTGTTGGCCGAGGTGCCGCCCTGGACGGGGTTGGGGAACTCCACGACGTGCGGCGTCACATCGGCGAACGCTTCGCCGAGCAGGGCGGTGAACGCGTCGTCCGGCGGGTCGTTCGACCAGAGGGCGAAGACGCCGCCGGGATGGAGCTGCTCGGCCAGACGCCGCAGCGGTCCCCGCCGGTAGAAGGCCGCGTTCACCGGAGTGAGGACGTGGCTCGGCGAATGGTCGATGTCCAGCAGGACGGCGTGGAAGCGCGCTCCGGGCGCCTGCGGATCCAGCCCGGACTCGGCCAGCGCGAAGAAATCCCCCTGGACCAGCCGGCAGCGGGCGTCGGAGGCGAGCCGCTCCCCGAGCGGGACCAGCCCGGCGCGGTGCCACTCGATCACCTCACCGAGCGCCTCCACCACCACGAGCGACCGCACCCGTGCGTCCTCGAGGGCGGCGACGGCGGTGTGCCCGAGCCCCAGTCCCCCGACGACGACGTCGAGGCCGCCGCCGGCCTCCGCCTCGGGAGACGCCGCCAGACCGAGCCGGGCGAGTTCGGTCTCGCCGACCGTCCACAGGCTCGACATCAGGAAGTCGTCATCGAGCTTGATCTCGTAGACCTGCTCACCCGACGCGGGGTCCCGCCGCCGTCTCAGGCTGACGGCCCCCATGGGCGTCGGCCGCCAGTCGAGTTCCTCGAACAATGCACCCACTGCGATCCATCCTGTGACGTTGGAGCGACAATCTCCGACACGAAAAGCACTCTCCCGTGAGTGGAGATTATGTCGCCGATCCCGTCGGCACGTTGCACCAACGCGTTCCTTCAAGGCTCGATCGACGGCCCGTCCGGCGCGTCGAGCCCGCGGGCGGACTCCGTCAGCAAGAACGTGGGCATCGGAGCCGTCCCCGGGTACGGTGCCGCCCGCCCGCCGCCGTCCACCTGGTCGACGTCATGCGACACGTCCCGTCTGCACGGTGAGCGATGAGCGTGCTCCCGCGCCGCTGTGAGCACGCCTGCAGACGGCGGCGCGGGAGCACGTGTCGCGCCGTTGTGCCATTGCGGCCGACGCTCCACAACATACTTTAACGTGAGGGTAGGGTTGTGGGTGGACGAACCGTTGGACAGGCGAGCGGACGCGGGTCGGCGAGGTGGCCGCGACGGGGCCGGCGCTGCGCACGATCCGGTACTAAGAGAAGATCGGGCCGGTGACGCCGTCGCGGACATCTGACAGGTTCCGCCGGTACTCCGAGGCCGACGTCGAACGGCCGGTACCGGTCGGGAGCCTGCGGTGTGGTGCCGGACGATCGGGAACGGGCGGCTGCAGACGGCCGGCGGGCTGGGAGTCGGTCTCGATCGCGAACTGACCACGCGAGAAGAGAATGGAGGAACGGCGGTGTTTCAGCACGAGGCGCGCCCGGGCGCGCCCGGGGCCGCATACGAGCAGGGCGGCGGTGCACGCCTCTGGCAGGCGGAGGAACAGGCGCAGGACCGGGCGGCGGGCGCGGAGGCGCCGCGGTGAGCGCGGGGACGACGAGTTCCGGCGACGGGGTGATCGCCGAGGCGGGGCGGCGGCGGACGTTCGCGGTGATCAGCCACCCGGACGCGGGCAAGTCGACGCTCACCGAGGCGCTGGCCCTGCACGCGGCGGCGATCGAGCAGGCGGGGGCGGTGCACGGCAAGGCCGGACGGCGCGGGGTGACCTCCGACTGGATGGACATGGAGCGCTCGCGGGGCATCTCGATCACCTCGTCGGTGCTGCGGTTCGAGTACGGCGGGGCGCTGCTGAACCTGCTGGACACCCCCGGGCACGCCGACTTCTCCGAGGACACCTACCGGGTGCTGGCAGCGGTCGACGGCGCGATCATGCTGCTGGACTCGGCCAAGGGCCTGGAGGCGCAGACGCTGAAGCTGTTCGACGTCTGCCGCCACCGCAAGATCCCCGTCATCACGTTCGTGAACAAGTGGGACCGTCCCGGCCGCGAACCCCTCGAACTGCTGGACGAGGTCGAGCAGCGGATCGGCCTGCGGCCCGCACCGTTGAACTGGCCCGTCGGCGTCGCGGGCGACTTCCGCGGCCTCATCGACCGGGTCGACGGCTCCTACACCCGCTTCCGCCGCACCCCCGGCGGCGCGCAGCGAGCCGTCGCCGAGCCCGTCCCCGCCGACCGGGCCGCCGCCGAGGAGGGCGACGCCTGGACCACCGCGACCGAGGAGCTCGCGCTGCTGGACGAGATCGGCGCGACCCTCGACATGGACGCCTTCGCCGCCGGAACCTGCACGCCCGTGCTGTTCGGCGCCGCGCTGCCCAACTTCGGCGTCCAGGCACTGCTGGAGACCGTGCGCCGGCTCGCGCCCGCACCGGGCCCGCGCGCGGACGAGCGGGGCGTCGATCGTCCGGTCGAGGCGCCGTTCGCGGGGCAGGTGTTCAAGGTGCAGGCCGGCATGGACCGCGCGCACCGCGACCGCCTCGCGTTCGTCCGGGTGTGCTCGGGCCGGTTCGAGCGCGGCATGACCCTCACCCACGCCGCCACCGGACGCCCGCTGACCACCAAGCACGCGCAGACCGTGTTCGGCCGCGACCGCTCCACCGTCGACGCCGCCTACCCCGGCGACGTCATCGGCCTGCCCAACGCCACCGGCGTCAAGGTCGGCGACACCCTCTACAGCGCACGCCCCGTGACGTTCCCGCCCATCCCCGCGTTCGCCCCCGAGCACTTCATGGTCGCCCACGTCGACGACAACGGCCGCGCCAAGCAGTTCCGCCGCGGCATCGACCAGCTCGACAACGAGGGCGTCGTGCAGGTCCTGCGCAGCGACCTGCGCGGCGACGGCGCCCCGGTGCTCGCCGCGGTCGGACCGCTGCAGTTCGAGGTCGTGACCGCCCGCATGGAGAACGAGTTCGGCGCCCCCGTCAACCTCGCCCGTCTCGACTACACCACCGCCCGCATCACCGACAAGGAATCGGCGCCCGTCCTGGCCGCGCAGCGCGGCGTGGAGGTGCTGACCCGGGTCCTGGACGGCGCCCTCGTCGCCGTGTTCCCGGACAAATGGCGCGTCCGCGCCATCGAACGCGACCACCCCGAGCTCACCCTGACGCCGATGCTCGCCGCCGGGGCCCCCGACTGAGAACCGGACTCGGGACGGCGACCGCCCCGCGAGGGACGACCGTCCCTACTCTTACGTTAGAGAGCAGCTGATCGATGCCGATGGAGGAGAGTTGGCGGACTATCGCATTCACTTCGTCGACGGCCGCCATGAGGAGCTCTCGGCGGACCGGTGCAGGTATTCCGGTTCCCGGTACGTCTTCGAGCGGGAGAGCAACAGCGGCTGGCGCACCGTCCACGTGGTGATCGCAGCCGACATCGTCCAACTGCAGGACGGAGTGACCGCCGACGCCGACGTCGTCCGGGGCACTCGGGGCGACGGTCACCGGACGGGAGCGGGTGGCCCGACCACATCGCGCGCCCGCTGGTGAGGAGGACGGCCCCGCCGGCGGGGCGTGCGGCGCCTCGTTCCCACGTGACGCCGCGGCACTGGCCGGCCGGGTGGCGCCGCGCCACCGAACTCGCCCGGCGGACACGTGCCCGCAACGCAGGCCCCGCAGTGAGCGGTCACCCGGACTCGCCGCCGTCGTGGCGGGCGGGGGTGGCCGAGCACGCCAGGAACGTGAGTCCCTCCGGGCTCCGCAGCCGCAGCGCCGACCGGCTCGCGTGCTCGGTCGGAACCGCTTCGGGGCCGTGGTCGCGTGCGCGGGCGGCGATGCCGTCGAGGTCGTCGGCGGCGAGCGCCAGCTCCCACTGCGCCGGGGAAGCGGCGGCCGTGAAGTCGGCGTGGGCGAGCGCGGTGCCGACGCGTTCGCGGTAGAACCGCCGTGCCCGTACGGGGTTCCCGCAGGCGAGCATTCGACGATCTCGTCGCGGGTGGCGCCGTCGCGTCCGTACGCGATGTTGTCGGCGATGGTGCCGTGCCGGAGCCAGGTGTCCTGCAGCACCATGCCGATGTGGCGGCGCAGGTCGGCGCGGGTCATGGCGGCGATGTCGACGCCGTCGACGGCGATGCGGCCGCCGGTGGCGTCGTAGAACCGCATCAGCAGGTTGACGAGGGTCGACTTGCCCGCGCCGGTGGGGCCGACGGTGGCGACGGTCCGTCCCGGTTCGACGGTCAGCGACAGGTGTGATCGCCGTCTCGATCCGCACCAACGACTCTTCTGTCACGTTAGAGTAAGGATGCGTGCGGGACGTTCCGCACGCCGGGACCGCCGCCCCCAGCGGCGGCGCGTCCTTCGATCGGCCGAGATTCGGGGGAGCCATGCGCCGGCGCACGCCGCGGATCTGATGCGACGTCCGCGCCCGCGTTCCGCCTGACGCACCGGCGCGTCCGGCGGCCGATCCCCCGCGTCTTCCCCGGCGGCGTGGCCGGGGCGCCCGTTCCCGCCCTTTTCGTTGACTGTGACGTGCACCCGCGCGAGGTGCGCGCGCGACCTTGTGTCTGGAGTGTTTTGTCCCTGCCTGCCGTTCTGGCGAGCCGCATGAAACCGACCCGGCCGATCGCCGCGAAACTCCTTCGCGTCGAGGTCCTGTCCGGGCTGGTGGTGGCGCTGGCGCTGATCCCCGAGGCGATCTCGTTCTCGATCATCGCCGGTGTCGACCCCACGGTCGGGCTGTTCGCCTCGTTCACCATGGCCGTCACCATCGCGATCGTCGGCGGCCGCCCCGCGATGATCTCCGCCGCGACCGGCGCGATCGCCCTGGTGGTGGCGCCGTTGTCGATCAACCACGGCCTCGGGTACCTGATCGCCGCGGTCATCCTCGGCGGGATCTTCCAGATCGTCCTCGGCGCGCTGGGCGTGGCGCGGCTGATGCGGTTCGTCCCCCGGTCGGTGATGGTCGGGTTCGTCAACGCCCTGGCCATCCTGATCTTCCTCGCGCAGGTCCCCGAACTGCGGGACGTCCCCTGGCCCGTCTACCCGCTGGCCGCCGCGGGGCTCGCGCTGATGGTGCTGTTCCCCCGCATCACCAAGGCGGTCCCCGCCCCGCTGGTGTCGATCGTCGTCCTCACCGTCATCACCGTCGCCGCCGGGAT
The DNA here is from genome assembly GCF_042675525.1 of Actinomadura sediminis. Taxonomy (NCBI): domain Bacteria; kingdom Bacillati; phylum Actinomycetota; class Actinomycetes; order Streptosporangiales; family Thermomonosporaceae; genus Actinomadura; species Actinomadura sediminis. The sequence continues at coordinate 14,817 of NZ_JBHTJA010000087.1, read as the reverse complement.
CGCCGTCCCCACCGTCGGCGACAAGGGCGCGCTGCCGTCGTCGCTGCCCGGCCTGGGTCTGCCGGACGTCCCGTTCACCCTCGACACCCTCACGCTCATCGCCCCGTACGCGCTGGCGTTCGCGCTCGTCGGGCTGATGGAGTCGCTGATGACCGCCAAGCTCGTCGACGACATCACCGACACCCACTCCAACAAGACCCGCGAGTCGATCGGGCAGGGCGTCGCCAACATCGTCACCGGGTTCTTCGGCGGCATGGGCGGCTGCGCGATGATCGGCCAGACGATGATCAACGTCAAGAACGGCGCCCGCACCCGGCTGTCGACGTTCCTGGCCGGGGTCTTCCTGATGGTGCTGTGCATCGCCTTCGGCCCGGTCGTGTCCGACATCCCCATGGCCGCGCTCGTCGCCGTCATGGTCCTGGTGTCGGTGGGCACCTTCGACTGGCACTCCATCCAGCCCGCCACCCTCAAGCGCATGCCGATCGGCGAGACCCTCGTCATGACCGTCACCGTCGCCGTCGTCGTCGCCACCCACAACCTGGCCATCGGCGTCGTCGTCGGCACCATCACCGCCATGGTGATCTTCGCCCGCCGCGTCGCGCACCTGGTCAACGTCTCCGCCGTCACCGACCCCGACGGCGGACGCGTCGTGTACGCGGTCACCGGCGAGCTGTTCTTCGCCTCCAGCAACGACCTCGTCTACCAGTTCGACTACGCCGGCGACCCCGACCACGTCACCATCGACCTCACCGACGCCCACATCTGGGACGCCTCCACCGTCGCCGCCCTCGACGCCGTCACCACCAAGTACGAGCAGCGTGGCAAGACCGTCGAGATCATCGGCCTCAACGAGCCCAGCGCCAAGATGCACGGCACCCTGTCCGGCGAACTCGCCGGAAGCCACTGACGCCTCCTTCCACCGTGCCGGACGGGGCGGGCCCGCCCCGTCCGGCGCCGGCGATCGACGGTCAGGCCGGGCCGCGCGCGAAGACGACGGCTCCCGGACCGTCCTCGTCCGGCCCGATGACCAGCTCGGCCTCGATCGTGAACCCCGCGTCGCGAAGCCAGCCCGCGATCTTGCGCGGAGGGCGGTGGTGACTGTCAACGTTGATCGGGCGACCCGTGTAACCCTCGGACGTGTGCCGTGTCTCGTCACCGACGTGAAAGCCGACCAGTAGCGGGCCTCCCGGGCGCAGCACCCGGCGGAACTGCCCGAACACGCCGGGGACGGCGTGGTCGGGCACGTGGATCACGGACCAGAACGCGAGCAGGCCGGTGACCGAGCCGTCCGCCAGGTCGAGGGCGGTCATCGTCCCGACGTCGAAGCGCAGGCCGGGGTGGTCGCGCCGCGCGATGGCGATCATCTCCGGCGAGATGTCGATGCCGAACGCGTCCACGCCGAGGTCGTGGAGGTGGCCGGTGACGTAGCCCGGCCCGCAGCCGACATCGGCGACCGGCCCGCCGCCGGCATCGTGCACCAGCTCGGCGAACAACGCCAGGCTCGCGCGCAGGTAAGGCCTCCCACCGAGCAGCCCGCGCACCTTCTCGGCGTATCCGGGAGCGTCGGTGTCGTAGGAAGACCGGGTATCGGACAGCCAAGTGTCGGACATGGGCGTCACGGTAGCCAGTTCGTCGGCCGCGGCGCTGGAGGCCGCTGGTCTGCGGCGTGCTCGCCTAGGTTGCGTCCTCCCGCACGGGGCGCGCGGGCGGTCTGCGCTTGACCGGTCGCAGGCGGTCTGTCCCCCACGGCTTCAGAGTCCCTTCGTCACTGCGAGGAATGGTCGCGCACTACGCTGAACCGGTGTCACCCGGCTTACCTGCCGGGCGGGAAAGCGTGTCCCTCGGGGCGGGGCCGAACGTTGCCAAATCCCTTCCATGCCGCACGTTCGCCAGCCCAAGGTGGGGTCGTTCCCCGACGGCGTGCACACGGGCGGTGAAGCACTGCGATGAAGCTCCGGAAACGGCTGCCGCGACGTCGAAGGCGAGCCGCCGAGCCGGCGGCGGCTCCGATGGGCCCCGCGCTGTCGGAGCACAAGTGGTACCGGAAGGCGTCCGAGCTGTCGGACACCGGGATGCTCACCATGGCGCGGCGGCTGCCGGTGCTGATCGGTCAGGTGCTGCGGCTGGCGTGGCGGGCCGGCCGGCGAGACCTGGCCGCGACGATCGCGTTCAATGTGGCCGCCGGGGTGTTCACCGCGTTCGGGCTGCTGGCCACCACGGGCGTGCTGACCGCCCTGTTCTCGGCCGGCCCGACTCCGGACCGGGTGCGGGCCGCGGCTCCGGAACTGCTGCTGGTCGGCGCGGCCGTCGCGGTACGGGCGGTGTTCGCGACGGCGGCGCAGTGGGCGCAGGCGCGGCTGCGGCCGCAGGTTCAGCAGATCGTCGAGCAGCAGCTGTTCGAACTCACCACCGCGATCGACCTCGCGGCGTTCGACGACGCCGAGTTCCAGGACGATCTGCACCGGGCCCGTCTGCGGGGCGTGGACTCCGCCCCGTCCATGGTCGACAACGCCGTGGACCTGTTCACCGCGGCCATCGGGGTCGTCGCGGCGGCCGGCGCGCTCGGCGTGCTGCACCCGCTCCTGCTGCCGCTGCTGCTGCTCACCGCGCTGCCGGAGGGGTGGGCGGCGGTGCGCGCCGCGCGGCTGGGCTACCTGACCCAACTGGATCTGGTGGAGGTGCGGCGGCGCGGCTGGATCATGACCGAGCTGATGACCGAACGGCGGCACGCCGCCGAGGTCCGCTCCTTCACCGTGCGGGACTTCCTGCTGCGACGCCACGCCGACCTGGCCTCCCACATCCGCCGCACGCTCCTGGATCTCGCGCGCCGCCAGACGATGTCCCAGGTCTGGGGCGATGTCCTCAAGGGCGTCGCAACGGCTTTGATGTACACGGTGCTCGGCGTCCTGCTGTGGCGCGGCATCATGCCGCTGGCGGTGGCCGGGACGGCGGTGCTGGCGATCCGCGCGGGACAGACGTCCCTGGTCAACCTGGTGTACTCGCTGAACCGCTGTTACGAGGACGGCTTGTATTTCAGTGACTACGTGGCCTACTGCCGGATGGCCGAACAGCGCGTTCACCGTCCCAGAGCCGTCTCCGGCGTCCACGGGAAAGGGGGCGTCACGGGCCGGGAAGAGGCACTCGGACGGTTCCGGGAGATCGTCGCCGAGGACGTCACCTTCGGCTACCCCGACGGTGACGCGCCGTCCCTGGACAAGGTGTCGGTGCGGCTCGGCCGCGGGGAGATCGTCGCGCTCGTCGGCGAGAACGGATCGGGCAAGACGACCCTCGCGAAGATCCTCGCCGGCCTCTACGCCCCGCAGGGCGGGCACGTCCGCTGGGACGGGACGCGCGTGGAGGACCTGGACCCCGAGGTGCTGCGCCGGGCCATCGCCGTCGTCGCCCAGGACCACACGCACTGGCCGATGACCGCCGCCGACAACATCACCATGGGCGACGACCTCACCGCACCGGGCGTCCGGGCCGCCGTCGACGAGGCCGCCGTGGCCTCCGGCGCGCACGAGGTCGTCGCCGAGCTGCCGCACGGGCTCGACACCCTGCTCGACAAGCGGTTCCACGACGGGCGGGAACTGTCGGGCGGGCAATGGCAGCGGCTCGCGGCCGCCCGCGGCTTCTACCGCGACGCGCCCCTGCTCATCTGCGACGAGCCGACCGCCGCCCTGGACGCGCGCGCCGAGCACCGCCTGTTCGGCCAGATCCGCGACCACGCCGCCCGCCGCGGACGCACCGTCCTGCTGATCACGCACCGGCTCGCCAGCGTCCGGCACGCCGACCGCATCTACGTCCTCGACCGCGGCCGCGTCATCGAGCACGGCACCCACCGCGAGCTCATGGACGTCGGCGGCCTGTACGCCGAGCTGTACGAGCTGCAGGCGTCGGCCTACCGGGCGGAAGCACCCCCAGAGGGCGTCGCCGCGGGGAACGGTCACGCGCAGCCGGACGTGGAGCGGTGAGGCTTCGTGCCGCGCTGCGCCGCCGCGGGCGTCACAGCACGGAGACGTGGACGTGGTCGTAGTGGTTCTGGGTGACGCTGCCGCGGTCCTCCATCTGGCGCCAGCCGCCGCTGCTCCGCGAGTCCCAGATGCGCTGCTTCCAGATGATGTACTTGATGCCGAGGCGGCTCGCGTTGTCGATGAGGTACTGGGCGACCTTGTCGCCGTGGGCGCTCGCCGACGCGCTCGGCATCCGGCCGCCGGTGCTCTCCATGAAGTCGCAGGCGCGGCCGGACCCGTGGTCCTGCGGGTCGCCGGGCCGGAGGCAGCCGATCGTCGGGAAGGGGCCGAACTTGCCGTCCACCTCCTGGAGGACGGTCCGCATGCGCGCGGTCATCGAGTTGCCGGTGACGGGCGACTTGGTGCCGGACGCCCCGTCCGGCCGGGCCGACCCGGAACCGGACGACGCCGACGTGGTGGGCTTCTCGGGCTTGTACTTGGCGAGCAGCTTCTTGACGCGCTCGCGCTGGCTCTCGAGGTCCTCGATCTCCTTCTCGACCTTCTCGAGCTTCGCCTCCGCCTTCTCGCGGGCCTGCTCGGCCTGCGCGTCCAGCGCCCGCAGGGCCTGGACGCGGCGGCCGTTGTTGCGGCTGATGTGCTCGAGGCCGCTCGCGGCGCGGAGGGCGGCCTGCGGGTCGCCGTCGGTGACGATCGGGATCGACTCGTACCGTCCGGTCATGTAGGTGGTGGACGCGATCGTGGCGACGGCCGCGCGGGCCCGGTCGTACTCGCCGGAGGCCCGGTCGGCCGCCGCGCGGGCCTCCTTCGCCGCCTTCTCCGCGTCCTCGAGGGACACCAGCCCGCCGCGGTACTCCTTGGAGAGCTTGTCGGCGCGCTTCTTCAGCTTCGCGTACTTGGCCGCCGGATCCTCGGGCGCGGCGGGGACGGCGGCGGCGCGGGCGGACGGGACGGCCGTCACGCCCAGCGCGAGCGCCAGCGCCAGCGCGCCGGTGCGCGCGCGCCGTGCCGTCGGGCGTCCGCGGTCGGGACGCTCCGTGCCGCCGGGGGGATCGAGGGCCGCCACAGATCACTCCTTGATAACAAGCCTCAAGATTGGCGGCACGCTACCACATACGGCCATTTCGTCTCACTTGAAACGAACATCACATAGCGTGACGAAATGTGTACGGATCCCGTGGTGCGGGCCGGGGCGCGCGGCCCCGGCCCGGGGCGGGAGGCCCGTGCGGTCAGAGGCCGACGAGCTCCTCCCAGCGCGGCACGCGGGGAGTGCGGGCCAGCCGGAGGCCGGCCTCGGCGGGCGTCCGGTTCCCCTTGCGGTTGTTGCACTTCCCACACGCCAGGACGGTGTTCTCCCACGTGTTCCCGCCGCCGCGCGACTGCGGGTGGACGTGGTCGACGGTGTCGCCGCGGCGTCCGCAGTACCCGCAGCGGCCGCGATCGCGCAGGTGGACGCCGCGCTTGCTCCACGGCGGGCGGCGGCCGTGCCGCCAGCGCATCGCGACGTACCGGACGAGCCGCAGCACGCGCGGGACGGGGAACGCGCCGATCGCCCGGCCCTCCTCGGCCTCCTCGACGACCGCCACCTCGCGCACCAGCATGCGGATGGCGTGCCGCAGGTTCACCTTCTGTAACGGCTCGTACGTCGCGTTCAGGACGAGCACGTGCATGCGTCACCTCCCCTGCCCCTGCCGCTTCCCCGCCAGGATTCGAACCTGGAGCATCCGCATTAACGGTGCGGCGTTCTGCCGTTGAACTACGAGGAAAAGGTCCGGCAATTCTCCGGGCTTCCGGGCATTTCCCGGAAGTCACCATTAGCCTGCCGATTCCCCGAGGGGCGGGCAACGCATTTTCCGGCGGGTCAGGCCGGGAGGTCGGCCGCCGCGGCCTGGTACTCCATGGACTCCCGCTCCACCCGGAACCCCAGCTCCTCGTTCACCGCGATCATGTGGGCGTTGTCGCCGGCGTTGTCGGTCTCGATCTCGCGGACGTCGGGGCGCTCCGCGGCGAGCCAGCGCAGCATCTCCGCCTTCACCCAGATGCCGATCCGGCGGCCGCGGTGCTCGGGCACGACGGCGGTGTCGTACTGCGCGGCGCGGCCGGTCGCGCCCGCCGGGACGACCATCTCGGTGAAGCCCGCGATCGCCGCGCCGTCGCCGGTGAGGGCCGCGACGGTGTAGAGGTCGTCGCCGCGCTTGGCGACCAGTTCGGCCATCTCCCGCACGCGCGCCGCGTCCCACGGCGCGCCCTCGTACTCGGCGAGGTCGGCCATCGCGGTCTTGGCGCGGGCGAGCGCGGCGGCGCGCCCGTCCGGGACGACGCCGCGCCAGCGGACGAGCCGGTACCCCGCGGGCCCGGCCGCGACCAGGCGGGCGACGCGTTCCGCCGGGACCTCGGCGAGATCGAGGACCATGCCGCGCAGCGTCAGCACGCACTCGAAGCCGTGCGACTCCAGGAACGGGACGGCCGGGGTGCCCGCGAGCACCTGCGCGATCACGCTGGTGCGGCCGTCGGCGCGCAGGCCCGCGGCGGCCGCCGTCAGCAGCCGCCGGCCGAGACCGCGGCGGCGGTGCTCGGGCCGGACCCGGATGTCGATCTCGCCCGGCCGTCCGGGCCCGGGATCGCCGGGCAGCAGCAGCGCCGCGACGGCGGCGAGCCCGTCGCCCGGGGCGTCCCCGGCGGGCACCGCCCAGAGCCGCTGCCGGCCCGCCGGGACGCCGCCCAGCAACCGCGCGGCCGTCTGGGCGGGCTCGGGCGCGGGCTCGGCCGCCGGATCGTCGGCGTGCACGGCGGCCAGCACCCCGTGCCACTGTCTGATCTGCACGTCCGTCGGGTCGTCGAGCGCGATGACGTCCATCCGACTGTTGTACCGGATCGGGGCCCGCCGGGACCGGGCCCTCGTGACAACGCGTGGTTTCGGACGGCCGCCGGTCTCTCAGCGGCCCCGCGCGAAAGCCTCCAGGATGCGGTCGGCGGCCAGCGCCGGGGTGAGGGCGCCGTCCGCGACCTCCCGCTCCAGCCCGGGTGCGATCTCGCGGACGTCCGGGTCGGCGCGCAGGTCGGCGAGCAGCCGTTCCCGGACCATCTCCCACGCCCACCCGACGAGCTGGCGGCGGCGCCGGACGTCCAGCTCGCCGCGCTCGCGCAGGGCGTCCTGGTGGGCGACGATCTCGTCCCACACCCGGTCGAGGCCGGTGCCCTCCCGGGCGCTGCAGGTGAGGACGGGGATGTCGCGGGCGTGTTCGTCGCCGCGCAGCATCCGCAGGGCGCCCGAGAGTTCCCGCGCGGCCCGCTTCGCCTCGATCCTGTGGTCGCCGTCGGCCTTGTTCACCGCGATGACGTCGGCCAGTTCGAGGACGCCCTTCTTGATGCCCTGCAACTGGTCGCCGGTGCGGGCGAGCGTCAGGAACAGGAACGAGTCGACCATCTCCGACACGGCCGTCTCGGACTGCCCGACCCCGACCGTCTCGACGAGGACGACGTCGTACCCGGCGGCCTCCATCACCACCATCGCCTCCCGGGTGGCCTTGGCGACGCCGCCGAGCGTGCCGGCCGTCGGGGACGGGCGGATGAAGGCGTTCTCGTCGGCGGAGAGGCGCTGCATGCGGGTCTTGTCGCCGAGGATGCTGCCGCCGGTCCGGGTGGACGACGGGTCCACGGCCAGCACCGCCACCCGGTGCCCGCGCCCGGTGAGCGCGGTGCCGAGCGCGTCGATGAACGTGGACTTGCCGACCCCCGGCACGCCGGTGATGCCGACGCGCCGGGCGCCGCCGGCGTGCGGGGTCAGCTCGACCAGCAGCCGCTGCGCGAGCGCGCGGTGGTCGGGGCGGTTCGACTCGACGAGCGTGATCGCCCGCGCGATCCACGCGCGCGAGCCGTCCCGCACCCCGGCGACGTAGTCCTCCAGGGGCCTCACCGGTCGCCGTTCTCCCCCGCCTTCTCGTGGCCGAGCTTCGCGGCCAGCTCGTCCAGCAGGCCCTGCGCGGCGTCGGCGAGGACGGTCCCCGGCGGGAAGATCGCCGACGCCCCGGCGGCGCGCAGCTCGTCGAAGTCCTGCGGCGGGATCACCCCGCCGACGACGATCATGACGTCCTCGGCGCCCAGCGCGGCCAGCTCCTCGCGGAGCGCGGGCACCAGGGTGAGGTGGCCGGCGGCGAGCGAGTTGACGCCGACGATGTGCACGTCGGCCTCCACGGCCTGGCGGGCGACCTCTGCCGGGGTCTGGAACAGCGGGCCCACGTCGACGTCGAAGCCCAGGTCGGCGAACCCGGTCGCGATCACCTTCTGGCCGCGGTCGTGGCCGTCCTGCCCCATCTTGGCGACGAGGATGCGCGGGCGGCGCCCCTCCGCCTCCGCGAACGCGGCGGTCGCCGCGCGCGCCCTCTCGATGCCCTCAGCGGGCCCGGCCTCGTCCCGGTACACACCGGAGATCGTACGGATCTGCGCGGCGTGCCGCCCCCACGCCCGCTCCAGGGCGTCGGAGATCTCCCCGACGGTCGCCTTGGCGCGGGCGGCGTCGATCGCGAGCGTGAGCAGGTTGTGCTCCAGCCCGGACGGGCGGTTCCCGTTCGTCGCCGCGTCGGCGGCGGCTGTCAGCGCCGCGAGGGCCGACCCGACCGCGGCGCCGTCCCGCTCCTCGCGGAGCCGCCGCAGCTTGTCGAGCTGCTGCGCCCGGACGGACGCGTTGTCGACCTTGAGGACCTCGATCTGCTCGTCGGCGTCGACGCGGTACTTGTTGACGCCGATGACGGGCTGGCGCCCGGAGTCGATGCGGGCCTGGGTGCGGGCCGCGGCCTCCTCGATCCGCAGCTTCGGCAGCCCCTCGTCGATCGCCTTCGCCATGCCGCCGGCCCGCTCGACCTCGGTGATGTGCCCCCACGCGCGGCGCGCGAGGTCGTAGGTGAGCCGCTCGACGTAGGCGCTGCCGCCCCAGGGGTCGATGGTGCGGGTCGTCCCGGACTCCTGCTGCAGCAGCAGCTGCGTGTTGCGGGCGATGCGGGCGGAGAAGTCGGTCGGCAGCGCGAGGGCCTCGTCGAGCGCGTTGGTGTGCAGCGACTGGGTGTGGCCCTGCGTGGCGGCCATCGCCTCGATGCAGGTGCGGGCGACGTTGTTGTAGACGTCCTGCGCGGTCAGCGACCAGCCGGACGTCTGCGAGTGCGTCCGCAGCGACAGCGACTTCGGGTTCTTCGGGTCGAAGCCCTGGACGAGCTTCGCCCACAGCAGCCGTGCCGCGCGGAGCTTCGCGACCTCCATGAAGAAGTTCATCCCGATCGCCCAGAAGAACGACAGCCGGGGCGCGAACGCGTCGATGTCGAGGCCCGCGTCGCGTCCGGCGCGGATGTACTCGACGCCGTCGGCGAGGGTGTAGGCGAGCTCCAGGTCGGCCGTGGCCCCGGCCTCCTGGATGTGGTAGCCGGAGATGGAGATCGAGTTGTACTTCGGCATCCGCTGCGAGGTGTACTCGAAGATGTCGGAGATGATCCGCATCGACGGCTGCGGCGGGTAGATGTAGGTGTTGCGGACCATGAACTCCTTGAGGATGTCGTTCTGGATGGTCCCCGCGAGGGCCTCCGGCTTCACCCCCTGCTCCTCGGCCGCGGCGATGTAGAGCGCCAGCACCGGCAGGACGGCGCCGTTCATCGTCATCGACACGCTCATCTTGTCGAGCGGGATGCCGTCGAAGAGCTGCCGCATGTCGTAGATGGAGTCGATCGCGACCCCCGCCATGCCGACGTCCCCGGCCACGCGGGGGTGGTCGGAGTCGTAGCCGCGGTGGGTGGCCAGATCGAACGCGACCGACAGGCCCTTCTGCCCGGCCGCGAGGTTGCGCCGGTAGAAGGCGTTGGACTCCTCGGCGGTGGAGAACCCGGCGTACTGGCGGATCGTCCAGGGCTGCGTCGCGTACATGGCGGGGTAGGGGCCGCGCAGGTACGGCGCGATGCCGGGCAGGGTGCCGAGGAAGTCGACGCCGCCGAGGTCGTCGCCGGTGTAGAGCGGCAGGACGTCGATGCCCTCGGGCGTGTCCCACGTCTGGGCCTCGGGCTCCTTGCCGGTGGCCTCGGCGACGGCCGCGCGCCACCGGGCGGCGGCGTCGCCCGCGGGCGGCGGCGTCCCGAGCTCGATGTCGCTGAAGTCGGGGATCATCACTTCACTCCCAGATCGTGGAGGGTCGTCTCCAGCACCTCGACCGCGTCGCACCCGGCGAACACGTTGGCGTCCACACCCTCGTACGTTCCCTTTCCGGCGAGCCAGACCCGCTTCGCGCCCGCGTCCTTCAGCGTGCGGGCGGCGTCCGCGGCCTGCTCGGCGTACACCTTGTCGCTGGAACAGACGCAGGCGACGGGCGCGCCGGACGCGGCGAACTCCTCGGGCGGGCCGGTCACGGTCGCGAGCCCGCCGGCCTGGAACAGGTTGGCGGCGAAGGACGCGCGTGCGGTGTGCACGGCGATCGGCCCGAGCGTCGCCAGGAACACCGCCGGACGGGCGCCGGCGGCGTCCGCGTGGGCGTCGGAGCGGTCGCGGAGGGCCTCGAAGTCCTGCGCGTACGTCACGACGGGCAGCCCGCCGCCGGGACGGGCCGGTGCGGGCTCCCGCTCCGGCAGCCGCTCGGTGAGGTTCGGGAACTCGCTGACGCCGGTGAGCGGGGCCTTGCGCCGCGCGATGTCCTTGCGGCGCCGCGCCCAGGTCGCCGCGATGCGGTCGGCGACGAGCCCCGAGCCGAGGGCGGCGGCGAGGCCGCCCGCCCGCTCGATCCCGGTGAAGCGGTCCCAGGCGGCGCGCGCGAGGTCCTCGGTGAGGCGCTCGGCGTACCAGGAGCCGCCCGCCGGGTCGACGACGCGGGCCAGGCTCGACTCCTCCAGGAGCAGCGTCTGGGTGTTGCGGGCGATGCGGCGGGCGAAGTCGTCCGGCAGCCCGAGGCGCGCGTCGAACGGCAGGACGGTCACGGCGTCGGCGCCGCCCACCCCGGCGGCGAACGCGGCGACGGTGGTGCGCAGCATGTTCACCCACGGGTCGCGGCGCGTCATCATCGCCGCGGACGTCACCGCGTGGATCCGCGCGGCCGTCCCCTCCGCCGCGCCGCTCACCTCGGCGACGCGCGTCCACAGGCGGCGCGCGGCGCGGAGCTTGGCGATGGAGGAGAACTGGTCGGCGTTGACGGCGAGCCGGAACTCGATCTGCCCGAACGCCTCGTCCACGCTCAGCCCGGCCCCGGTGAGGGCGCGCAGGTAGGCCACGCCCGCGGCGACGGCGGCGCCGAGCTCCTCGGCGTCCGAGCCGCCCGCGTCGTGGTAGGGGGTGCCGTCGGCGACGACGGATCGCAGCCGCGGGAACTCCCGGGCGCAGCGGGCGGCGAACGCGGCGGCCTCGTCGAGCGGACGGGCCGTTCCGGTGCGGGCCGCAAGACCGAGCGGGTCGAGCCCGAGGTTCCCGGTGGCCGCACCGGCGTCGCCGCGGTCCGCCGCCAGCGCGAGGAACGCCTCGGCGGCCTCGGCGGCGTCCTCTCCAGCGTCCAGGACGACGGGCGCGAGGCCGAGCAGGACGCCGCGCAGCGCGTCGGGCAGCGCCGCGACGGGCGTGCCCGCCTCGCCGAGCCGCAGCCAGACCGAGGTGACGCCGTTCTCCAGATCGGTGATGATCGCCTCGCGGGTGACCGCCGCGTCGGGGTGGTCGTGCCGCTGCCGGACGTCCCAGCCGGCGAGGCCCTCGCCGTCGGGCCGCACCTCGCGGACGCAGGGGGCGAGGCCCGGCCGTCCCGCGGGGGCGTCCTCGGCGGTGTACAGGGCGCCGATCGGCACGCCGTCGTACGACTCGCGGGTCAGCAGACCCTCGATCTCCTCAAGGGGGGTGTCGTCGGTCGCCGCGCCGGACTTGCGCAGCACCCCCTTCACCATCTCCCGCCACCGGTCCCGCTCGGCCGGGGGGAAGGCGGCGGCCAGTTCGAGTTCTTCAGGCGGCACCGTCATGCCCTGGATGGTAAGCGAGCGCGTACCGGGCGTTCGCGGGCGGGGTCCCGGTGGCCGGGAGGCCCGTTCCGCGGGCGCGCGGCGGCGCCGCGCCGCCTCCGGTTAGGGGCCCGGTCACCGGGAAGGTGGCCCGCATGACCTTGAATTCCCTTCCCGGTGACCTCTATCACATGCAGGACCTCCTCGACGAGCGCGAGCAGGAGATCGTCGGGCGGGTGCGGACCTTCCTCGAGGAGAAGGTCGCGCCGATCGCCAACGACTGCTGGGCCCGCGCGGAGTTCCCGTTCGACCTGATCCCCGGGTACGCCGAGCTGGGCGTCGCGGGACTGCCCTTCGAGGAGTGCCCGGGCGAGCGTCCCAGCAGCCTGCTGACCGGGTTCCTCGCGATGGACATGGCCCGCGTCGACCCGTCGATGGCGACGTTCTTCGGTGTCCACTCGGGGCTGGCGATGGGCAGTATCGGCCGGTGCGGTTCGCCGGAGCAGCGCGCGCGGTGGCTGCCCGCGATGGGGAGGATGGAGAAGATCGGGGCGTTCGCGCTGACGGAGCCGGAGGGCGGGTCCGACGTCGCGCTGGGGCTGCGCACGACGGCGCGGCGCGACGGGGACCACTGGATCCTGAACGGCGCCAAGCGGTGGATCGGCAACGCCACGTTCGCGGACCTGGTCGTGGTGTGGGCGCGCGACGAGGACGACGGGCAGGTGAAGGGGTTCGTGGTCGGCAAGGACGCGCCGGGCTTCACCGCCACCCGCATCGAGAACAAGATCGCGCTGCGGACGGTGCAGAACGCCGACATCGTGCTCGAGGACTGCCGCGTGCCCGAGGAGGACCGGCTGGCGGAGGCCCGGTCGTTCCGCGACACCGCCGCCGTGCTGCGCCGGACGCGCAGCGGCGTCGCGTGGCAGGCGGTCGGGGTGATGCTCGCCGCCTACGAGATCGCGCGCCGCTACGCGATCGAGCGGGAGCAGTTCGGGCGGGTGATCGCCGAGTTCCAGCTTGTCCAGGACCTGCTGGTGCGGATGCTGGGCAACGCGACGGCCTCGCTCGGGATGGTGGTGCGGCTCGCGCAGCTCCAGGACGCGGGCATGTACCGCGACGAGCACTCGGCCCTGGCGAAGGCGTACTGCACCACCCGGATGCGCGAGGCGGTCGGCTGGGCGCGCGAGCTGATGGCGGGCAACGGCATCGTTCTCGACTACGACATCGGGCGGTTCGTCGCCGACGCGGAGGCGCTGTACTCCTACGAGGGCACCCGTGAGATCAACACGTTGATCGTCGGCCGCGCGGCGACCGGGCACGGCGCGTTCGTGTGAACGTGCGCCCGCCCGGTACCGGCACCCCGGGAACGCCCCTCCGGCCGGGCGTTGCTAGAGTTCGGCCACGTAGATCGAACTCCCACCGGAACCTGCTAGAGGGAAGACAACGCGCATGTCGAGCGGCAGCCACGCCGGGCGCCCGAAGTCCTGGGTCGCCGTCACCATCATCTTCATCGGTTTCGCCATCGGCGGCGCTGGACTCGTCATGGGGCCGAGCTGGGTGGTCTTCGGCGCCGGCGCCGCGGTGACCGCCCTCGGCGGCGTGATCGCCCTCGCCGTCGACATCATGAGCGACGTCGTCGTCGACGAACCGCGCGCCTAGGGATGTTCGGCCGGCCGCCGCTGGAGGAGCGGATCGCCGCCCGCCAGCGGGAGCTCGGCCCGCTGAAGCAGGGCAGGTACTTCCCGCACGGCCCGGCGAAGATGCTCTTCGTCGTGAGCCTGGCGATCGTCGTGATCACGCATCTCGCGGCCCTCGCGGTGCTGTGGATCGACTCGGGGCCCTGACACGCCGAAAAGGCAGGTGCCAACCCGCCGTCCGTCACGTAACGTCGAAGTGATGTGCCGTCGCGGTGACGCGGCTGTGAGACGACAGGCGGCCCGGGGCGCGCACGAGCCGAGGTGGTGGGATGGCGCCGCGTTTCGGAATCGAGGAAGAGTACTTCGTCGTCGATCCCGGCACGCGGGAGGTCGTTCCCCGCGCCGCCGACGTGGTGCGCCGCGCCGCCGCGGCACTGGGCGACCGGGCGTCCACCGAGCTGGTCGGCTTCCTCGCCGAGGCCAAGACCCCGCCCTGCGACGACCTGGTGAAGCTCGAGGAGCAGATCCGGCAGATGCGGGCGGCGATGGCGGACGCCGCCGCGGCCGAGGGGCTGCGGCTCGCCGCGACCGGCACGCCGGTGCTCGGCGATCTCGTGCCCGCGCCGATCACGGCCGGCCCCCGCTACGCCGAGAGCCTGGCGACCTACCGCGGACTGGACGACGAGCAGAGCATCTGCTCGTGCCACGTGCACGTCGAGATGCCCGACCGGGAGCGCGCGGTCCTCGTCGGCAACCATCTGCGGCCCTGGCTGCCGACGCTGCTGGCGCTGGCGGCCAACTCGCCGTTCTGGGCGGGCCGCGACACCGGGCACGCCTGCTGGCGGGCGCTGGCCTGGGCGCGCTGGCCGGTGGCCGGGCCCCCGCCGTACTTCGCGTCGCTCGCCCACTACGAGGGGCTCGTCGCGTCGCTGCTGGAGTGCGGCGCCCTCATGGACACCGGGACGATCTTCTGGGACGTGCGGCCGTCCGCGCGGCTCCCGACGGTCGAGGTGCGGGTCGCCGACGTGGCGCTGACCGCCGCGGACGCGGCGGCCCTCGCCGGGCTGATCCGGGCGCTGGTGGAGACGGCCGCCGCCGCGGTCGACGCCGGCGAGCCCGCGCCCGACCCGCCGCAGGAGATGCTGCGCGCCGCGTACTGGCTGGCGGCGCGGGACGGGACCGCCGGGACGGGCCTGGACGTGCGCAGCGGCCGGCCCGCCGCGCAGCGGCACATGGCCGCCGCCCTGCTCGGCAGCACCGAGCCCG
>NZ_JBHTJA010000086.1:0-30838 GCF_042675525.1 Actinomadura sediminis | reverse complement strand
ACTCCTCGTCCACCTCCGCCGCGAACGGAGCGATCTTCGCATCGGCCAGCTCGCGCACCGTGCTGCGCAGCAGCTCGTGCTCCTCCGACGGAGCGTACGTGGGAAAATCAGGGCTCATACCCCGAATGTTACCGGCAAGTACACTTCCCCGGCCCGTGCAGTGACCGACCGCACCCGGGGAAGGGTCCGTAAGGTCCGCAGCAGACCCGAGAGGAGCCCGCCTTGGCCCACCGGCTGACCGTCATCGGAACCGGTTACCTCGGTGCCACGCACGCCGCCTGCATGGCCGACCTGGGCTTCGAGGTGCTCGGGCTGGACGTCGACGAGGACAAGATCGCGCGGCTGTCGAGCGGCGACCTGCCGTTCTACGAGCCCGGTCTCGAACCCGTCCTGCGGCGCAACCTGGAGAACGGCCGCCTCCGGTTCACCACGTCGTTCCGGGAGATCGCCGAGTTCGGCGACGTCCACTTCCTCTGCGTCGGCACCCCGCAGAAGGCGGACGCGTACGCCGCCGACCTCGCGTACGTGGACTCCGCCGTGGAGACGCTCGCGCCGCTGCTGCGCCGCCCGTGCCTGGTCGTCGGGAAGTCCACCGTGCCGGTCGGCACCGCCGCGCGGCTCGCCGGGGTCCTGGCCGAGCTCGCGCCGGCCGGCGGCGACGCCGTCCTCGCCTGGAATCCCGAGTTCCTGCGGGAGGGCTTCGCCGTCCGCGACACGCTGCACCCGGACCGGATCGTCGCCGGGCTGCCCGCCGAGCAGGGCGCCGCCGAGCACGCCGAGAAGGTGCTCCGCGAGATCTACGCGGCGGCGCTCGCGGACGGCACCCCGTTCGTCACCGCCGACCTGCCCACCGCCGAGCTCGTCAAGACGGCGGCGAACGCGTTCCTCGCCACCAAGATCTCCTTCATCAACGCGATGGCGGAGGTGTGCGAGGCGTCCGGCGCCGACGTCACCCGGCTCGCCGAGGCGCTCGCGCACGACGACCGCATCGGCGGGCGGTTCCTCGGGCCCGGCCTCGGCTTCGGCGGCGGCTGCCTGCCCAAGGACATCCGCGCCTTCATGGCCCGCGCCGACGAGCTGGGCGCGTCCCGGGCGCTCACGTTCCTGCGCGAGGTCGACGAGATCAACATGCGCCGCCGCGTCCGGACGGTCGACGTCGTGCGGCGCGCCCTCGGCGGCTCGTTCGCCGGGCGCACCGTCGCCGTGCTCGGCGCCGCGTTCAAGCCCGACTCCGACGACGTCCGCGACTCCCCCGCGCTGGACGTCGCCGCGTCGATCCAGGCGCAGGGCGGCGTCGTCACCGTGCACGACCCCAAGGCGATGGCGAACGCCCGCCGGACGCAGCCGTCCCTCGGCTACGCCGGTTCCGCCGTCGAGGCGGCCCGCGGCGCCGACGCCGTCCTGCTGCTCACCGAGTGGCGCGAGTTCCGCGAGCTGACGCCGTCCGACCTGGCGCCGGTGGTCGCCGGGCGGGTCGTCGTCGACGCCCGCAACGTGCTCGACGCGGGCGCCTGGCGCGCCGCGGGCTGGACGTACGTCGCGCTGGGCCGCCCCTGACGGTCCGCGCGTGACGAACGACACTGTCCGATCGGTCAGACTCTGACCGATCGGACAGTTACCGTGGTGGCATGACACGCCCGTCCAGCGGCCTGCACGACCGGATCCTCGCCTCGGCGCTGCATTTGTTCGTCGAGCGCGGGTACCGGGGAACGTCGCTGCAGGACATCGCGACCGACGCCGGCTGCTCCAAGGCGTCGCTGCTGTACCACTTCAGCAACAAGGAGGCGATCCTCACCGAGCTGATGGTCCCCGTCATGCGGGACGCCGAGGACCTGGACGCGCGCCTGGACGGCCTGGACGGCGCCGCCGCCGCGGAGGCGGCGGTCACCGAGTTCGCCGCCCTCGCCATCCGCTACCGGCGCGAGGTCAAGCTGCTGTTCGACAATCTCGCCGAGGCCACCATGCTCGACACCGGCGCCCCGAAGCTCGAGGGCTTCGGCGAGCGGCTGGTGAACGCGTTCGCGGGCGGCTCGTTCGCGTTCGAGGACCAGGTGGCGGCGCGGATGGCGCTCGGCGGCATGTTCCTGACGGCCGCGGACCTGTCGCTGGACGACGCGGCGCTGCGGGACGCGCTGGTGGCCACCGCCCTGCGGACGCTCGGACGAGCCCCGGCCGGCCCCTGACCGGCTCCCCCCGACCGGCACCCCCGACCGACCCCCCTGACCGCCCCTCCGACCGACTTCGACCGAACCCCCACCGGCGAGACGCCGCACCCGCGGCGATTTCGTGCTGCCCTCCCTCCGACTGAAAGGTCTGTTCCCTCATGGCGACCTTGCTCTACCGGCTGGGCCGCTGGTGCTTCGGGCGCCGCGGCACGGTCGTGGCGATATGGCTCGTCCTGCTCGGCGTGATGGGCGGGGCCGCGGCCGCGTTCATGGGCCCGACGACCGACGAGTTCCGCATGCCGGGCACCGAGTCCCAGCAGGCGATGGACTCCCTGCGGAAGGACTTCCCGCAGGCGGCGGGCGCGTCCGGCACGATCGTCGTCGCCGCGCCGGAAGGCACGAAGCTCAGCGCGGGCGAGGTCGCGCCCGTCGTCCGCGAGGCGGCCGCCGTGCCCGGCGTCGTCGCCGCCACCGACCCGTTCCAGAGCGGCGCGGTCTCGCCGGACGGGCGGTACGCGCTCGTCCAGGTGCAGTTCGCGGAAGAGGCCCAGAAGCTGACCGACGCGCAGCGCGAGGCGTACACGGAGATCGGCCAGGAGATGGACGGCCTGCGGGTCGAGCCGGGCGGCGAGCCCGCCGTCTCGGTGCCCGCGATGGGCAGCGCCGAGATCATCGGCGTGATCGTCGCCGCGGTCGTCCTGCTGATCACCTTCGGGTCCCTGGTGGCCGCCGGGATGACGCTGCTCAACGCGCTGATCGGCGTCGGCGTCGGGATGGCCGGGCTGTACGCGCTGACCGGCGCGGTCGAGCTGAGCTCCACCACACCCGTGCTGGCGCTGATGCTGGGCCTCGCGGTCGGCATCGACTACTCGCTGTTCATCACGTCCCGCTACCGGCAGAACCTCCTCGACGGGCTGGCGGCCCGGGAGGCCGCCGGGCGGGCGCTCGGGACGGCCGGGTCGGCGGTGGTGTTCGCCGGCGTCACCGTCGTCATCGCGCTGGCCGGGCTGTCGGTCGTCGGCATCCCCTTCCTCACCGCGATGGGCCTCGCCGCCGCCGCGACCGTCGCCGTGGCCGTCCTGGTCGCGCTGACGCTGCTGCCCGCCGTCCTCGCCTTCGCCGGGACCAAGGTGCTGCCGCGCGGACGGCGGGACGGTGCGGGCGCGCCGGGGAAACGGGAGAACTTCGGCTACCGGTGGGGCCGGGGCGTGCTGAAGCTGCGCGTGCCCGTCCTGCTCGCCGGGGTCCTGGGGCTGGGCGCGCTCGCGCTGCCCGTCACGGACATGCGGCTGGCCCTGCCGGACGCGGGCACCGCGGCCGAGGACTCGTCGCAGCGGCAGGCGTACGACCTCATCAGCGAGGGCTTCGGCCCGGGCTACAACGGACGGCTCATGATGGTCGTCTCCGGCGAGACGCCCGCGGCCACGCGGGCCGCCGCGCAGCGGACCGTCCAGACCGTCGGGAGCATGGACGGCGTCGCGACCGTCACGCCGCCGCAGGCCAACGAGGCGGGGACGACCGTGCTGGTGGGCGTGATCCCCACCACCGGGCCCACCGACGCCGCGACCGAGGACCTCGTCCACGACATCCGCGACCGGGTCGCGGACGTCCGGGGCGCCGACGTCGCGCTGACCGGCATGACCGCGATGGGGATCGACATCTCCGAGAAGCTCGCCGGCGCCCTGCCGGTGTACCTGGTCCTGGTGGTGGGCCTCTCGGTGCTGCTGCTGATGCTGGTGTTCCGGTCCCTGCTCGTCCCGGTCAAGGCGGCCCTGGGCTTCCTGCTGACGGTCGCCGCGACGTTCGGCATCACCACGGCCGTGTTCCAGCAGGGCCACCTGGCCGGGCTCGTCGGCGTCGACACCCCGGGCCCGCTGATCAGCTTCCTGCCGATCATCCTCGTCGGCATCCTGTTCGGCCTCGCCATGGACTACGAGGTCTTCCTCGTGTCGAAGATGCGCGAGGACCACGTCCACGGCGACACGCCCCGGCAGGCCACCGTCAACGGGCTCGGGCAGAACGCCCGGGTGGTCACCGCCGCGGCGATCATCATGATCGCGGTGTTCGGCGGGTTCGTCCTCGCCCACGACCCGATCATCAAGTCGATCGGGTTCGCGCTGGCCGTCGGCGTCTTCATCGACGCGTTCGTCGTGCGGATGACGCTCGTCCCGGCCGCCATGTCGCTGCTCGGCCGCGGCGCCTGGTGGCTGCCGCGGTGGCTCGACCGGGCCGTGCCGAACCTGGACGTCGAGGGCGAGAAGCTCCGCGGCGAACTCGCCGCGCCCGAGCGGGAGCCGGAGTACAGCACCCGCTGACGCCACTTTTCCGACAAGAAACCGCCAAGGGCGGGAGGGTCCGGTGACCTTCCCGCCCTTGTGGCAATGATCACTCCCCGGGGGGAACCCGGCCTGGCCCGCCGTCGTTGGAGCCGATGAGTCACATGAACGAACATCACATCGCCGATCGGGCCGGCCGCTGTTGATCACGCTGCTGTCGCTGCTCCTCGGGGTCCTGGTGATCCTGCTGATCACCGCGCTCACCGGTTACTTCGTCGCGCAGGAATTCGCCTTCATGGCGGTCGACCGGTCCCGGCTCGGGGCCCGCGCGGGTTCCGGCGACGGCGCCGCGGGCCGCGCCCTGGCCGTCACCCGCCGCACCTCCTTCATGCTGTCGGGCGCCCAGCTCGGCATCACCGTCACCGGGCTGCTCGTCGGCTACGTCGCCGAACCCCTGGTCGGCCGGGCCCTCGGGGACGTCCTCGGCGGCGTCGGCGTCCCCGCGGGCGCGGGCGTCGCGGC
Source organism: Actinomadura sediminis (assembly GCF_042675525.1). Classification (NCBI taxonomy): domain Bacteria; kingdom Bacillati; phylum Actinomycetota; class Actinomycetes; order Streptosporangiales; family Thermomonosporaceae; genus Actinomadura; species Actinomadura sediminis. Next base: position 25,875 of record NZ_JBHTJA010000086.1, on the reverse strand, counting down.
CGGGACCGTCCTGGCCCTGGTCCTGTCCACCCTCGTGCAGATGGTGTTCGGGGAGCTGTTCCCGAAGAACCTCGCCATCGCCCGGCCCGAGCCGGTCGCCCGCCGGCTGGCCCGGTCGACGCTCGTCTACCTCAAGGTCTTCGCGTGGCTGATCCGGGTGTTCGACCAGTCGTCGAACCTCCTGCTGAAGGCCCTGCGCATCGAGCCCGTCCACGACGTGGAGCACTCGGCGACCGAACGGGACCTCGCGCACATCGTCGCCGACTCGCGGCGCAGCGGCGACCTGCCGCCCGACCTGTCGATCCTGCTCGACCGGATCCTGGACTTCCCGCGCCGCGACGTCGAGCACGCCATGATCCCCCGCGCGCACGTCGACACCGTGGACGACACCGCGACGATCGGCGCGGTCCGCACCGCGATGAGCACCGGCCACTCCCGCTACCCCGTGCTGGACGCCGACGAGCGCGTGGTCGGCGTCGTGCACCTCGCCGACGTGCTGGCCGCCGCCGGACGCGCCGCCGACCCGGTGACGTCGATCATGCGGCCGGCCACGGTCGTCCCGGCCCTCATGGCCCTGCCGACCCTGCTCGACCACCTCGCCGAGGACCGCGCCGAACTCGCCTGCGTCATCGACGAGTTCGGCGGCTTCGACGGCATCGTCACCCTCGAGGACCTCGCCGAGGAACTCGTCGGCGAGATCACCGACGAGCACGACACCGCCGCCGACGAGCCCGCGATCGTCCGGGACGGCGACGCCTGGATCATCCCCGGCGGCGTCCACGTCGACGAGGTCGAGCGCGCCATCGACCACCGGCTGCCCGAGGGCGGCTACGAGACCCTCGCCGGGCTCGTCATCGCCGCCCGCGGCGTCCTCCCCGAGCCCGGCGCCGAACTCGACGTCGAGCTGCCCGCCGACCCCGCGGACCTCGCCTACGACGAGGAGCCCCCGGCCCGGTTCGTCCACCTGGAGGTCCTCGAGGTCGACAACCACGTGCCGTCGTCGGTCCGGCTGACGGTCATGACCGGGGAGGAGGGCCGATGAGCGGCCCGTGGGCGGTCCTCGCCGCCACCGTCGCGATCATCGCGTTGAGCGCGTTCTTCGTCGCCGTCGAGTTCGCGCTCATCGCCGCCAAGCGGCACCGGCTGGAGGACGCCGCCCCGACGAGCCGCTCCGCGCGCGCCGCGCTGCGCAGCTCGTCCGAGCTGACGGTCCTCCTCGCGGGCGCCCAACTCGGCATCACGGTCTGCACCCTCGCGCTCGGCGCGATCACCAAGCCCGCCGTGCACCACTGGCTCACGCCCGTGTTCGCCTCGTGGAACGCCCCGCTGTGGCTGGCGGACGCCGCCGGGTTCGTCCTCGCACTGATCATCGTGACGTTCCTGCACCTCGTCGTCGGGGAGATGGCGCCGAAGTCGTGGGCGATCGCCCACCCGGAGCGGTCGGCGACGCTCCTCGCGCTGCCGATGCGCGGCTTCATGTGGCTGACCCGCCCCCTCCTGCGGGCGCTGAACGAGTCGGCGAACCGGTGCCTGCGCCTGGTCGGCGTCCAGGCCGCCGACCAGGTCGAGTCCGGCCAGGACCCGGACGCCCTGCGCCACCTCGTCGAGCACTCCGCGAACGTCGGAGCCCTCGACGCCCGCTACTCGGCCCAGCTCTCCGAGGCCCTCGACCTGCGCAACCTCCAGATCGGCGACCTGGTCCGGCGCGGCGCCGCGCTCACCACGGTCGCGCCGGACGCCACCGTCGCCGACGTGCAGGCCGCGGGGCGCGCGTCCGGCCACCTGCGGATCCCGATTCCCGGCCCGACCTGGTCGGTGGTGCACGTCCGCGACACCCTCACCTCGCCCGACGCGGCCCCGGCCGCGCCGCTCGCCCGTCCCGCCTACCGGGTCGAGGCCGGGACGCCCGTCTACACGGTGCTCACCCGGATGCGCGAGACCGGCAACCAGCTCGCGCTCGTCACCGAGCAGGGGGCGGTCGTCGGCGTCGTCACCATCACCGACATCCTCCGCCGCCTCTTCCACCGCACCGCCGAAGCCCGCCCCGGCACCCCCTGACCGCGCCCGTCCGGGGGCGTCGAGGAGGGCCCGCGGGATCGCGTGCGCCTCGCCGTCGTCCGGAGCCGGCGGCTTCTCCATGGGCGGCGCTCCCTGGACGGTGATCACCGATGGCGCTGCTTGTGCCCGGCCGGCCCGGACGATGATCGCGATTCGGCCGGACGCGGCCGGACCTGGACGGACGCGGCGGGCGGCAGGGCCGCGCCGAGGAGCGCGGCGGTCACCGGGATCAGGTCCTTGGCGGTCGCGGCGACGACGATGGCGGCGAGCGCGAGCGCGGGGCTCCACCAGGCAACGCCCCGGACGGACGCGAGCACGGCGAGCTGCGCGACCAGGCCGACGAAGAAGAACTGCGGCACGACGGTGTAGACGAGGGGTTCCACACCGGGCGTCCCGGAGATCTGCTGGAAGTGCGAGCTCATCTCCGGGCGGCTCGTCGAGGCGAACCCCACGGAGACGTCGATGACGAACTGGACCGCGAGGGCCGCCGCGCCCGCCAGCGTGAGCGCGGCGGTACCGAGCGCGAGGGCGGGACGGCGGGCGGCGCGGCGGCGCAGGTCGCGGACGACCGGGACGAAGCACGCGAGGCCGGCGAGGAACGCGAGGTGGCCGATGGTCCACGCGCCGCCGGGACCGTAGCGGTCGTCCAGCCCGTCGTAGAGGCGGATCACTCCGTAGGCCAGCATGAGCGCCGGGCCGAGCAGGTGGGTCTTCATGCCGGACGAGCCTGCCGTCCGGCGGCCCGGAGCGGATCGCCGGTCGGGGCGAACCTCGGCCTCGCCGGTGCGGGCGAGTGCGGCGGCCGGAGATCCCTCTCACCGGCGAGGTCCCCGGCGGGACGCGCGGGATAGCTTGGGCGCCATGTCCGTTCTGGCCCGGCCCCTCCGGGCGTTCCGGAGACCGCCGGACTTTGCGGTCGACGCGGCCCTCGCCCTCGCGGTGCTGCTGGCGCAGCTCGCGCCGTTCACGACGATGCGCGAACCGTGGTCCGCGGCGCTCTACGCGCCCGTCCTCGGGTCGTCGCTGCCGCTGCTGTTCCGGCGCCGGCTGCCCGTCACCGTCATGGTGGCCGTGCTGGTGTCCATCCCGCTGTACGACCTGGTCGGCGGGGGGCCGAGCCAGCCGATCTGGTACGGCTGGCTCATCGCGGTGTACACGGTCGCCGACCGGTCGCCGCGCCGCGACCGGGTGCTGGCGCTGGCGATCACGGCGGCGAGCACGCTGCTCGTGGTGCGTCCCGGGTCGGTCGACACCGCGGTGCGGGGCGCGGCGATCTGGCTCGCCGCGTACGCGCTGGGGCGGGCGGCGGCGCTGCGCCGGCAGCGGGCCGCCGTCCTGGAGGAGCGTGCGGTGCGGCTGGAGCGGGAGCGCCGGCTGGAGGCGGAGCGGGCGGCGGCGCGGGAGCGGACGCGGATCGCGCGGGACATGCACGACGTGCTCGCCCACGCCGTCAGCCTGATGGTGGTGCAGGCCGAGTCGGGGCCGCTGGTCGTGCGGTCGGACCCGGACCGGGCCGAGGCCGCGTTCGACGCGATCGCGGCGTCCGGGCGGGACGCGATGGGGCAGCTCCGCCGGATGCTGGGCCTGCTGAAGGACGGCGACGGCCCGCGGGACCCGCAGCCGGGCCTGGCGCGGCTCCCCGAGCTGGCGGGACGCGTCCGCGAGACCGGGCTGCGGGTGTCGCTCAGCATCGGCGGCGTCCCCGTCCCGGGGCCGTCCGCGGACGGGACGCCGGACCCCGGCCGCGCCGCGGCCGCGCGGCTCGCGGCGCTGCGGCCCGACGTCGACGTCGCCGCGTACCGGATCGTCCAGGAGGCGCTGACGAACGCGGTGAAGCACGCCGGCGCCGACCACGTGGACGTCGCGGTGACCTGGGAGGGCGACGTGCTGCGGGTCACCGTCACCGACGACGGCCGGGGCCCCGGACGGACGGGCGCGGGCGGGGGCCGCGGGCTGATCGGCGTCCGCGAGCGGGCCGCGGCGTGCGGCGGCGACGCCTCGTTCGGCCCGGCGCCGGGCGGCCGGGGCGCCCGGGTCGAGGCGCGGCTCCCGGCGGGGGCGGGCGCGTGACGATCAGCGTGGTGGTCGCGGACGACCAGGAGCTGGTGCGCAGCGGGTTCGCGCTGATCCTCGACACGCAGCCCGACATCGCGGTCGTCGCCGAGGCCGCCGACGGCCGCGCCGCGGTCGAGGCCGTCCGCGCGCATCGTCCGGACGTCGCGCTCCTCGACATCCGCATGCCCGGGACGGACGGCATCGAGGCGGCCCGCGCGATCTGCGCGCACACCCGGACCCGGGCGCTGATGCTGACCACGTTCGACCAGGACGACTACGTCTACGACGCGCTGCGCGCCGGGGCGAGCGGGTTCCTGCTGAAGGACGTGCGCCGCGACGACCTCGTGCACGCCGTGCGGGTGGTCGCGGCCGGGGAGGCGCTGCTCGCGCCGACCGTGACCCGCCGGCTGATCGGGGACGTGCTGAGCGGGCGCCCGGCCGTCCGGGACGCGCCGGCGCTGGGGGCGCTCACCGACCGGGAGCGGCAGACGCTCACGCTCGTCGGGCGCGGCCTGTCGAACGCCGAGATCGCGGTGGAACTGGTGGTCAGCGAGCACACGGTGAAGACCCACGTCAGCAACGTGCTGGCGAAGCTCGGCGCGCGCGACCGCGTGCAGGCGGTGATCGCCGCCTACGAGTCGGGGCTGATCCGGCCGGGCGGCTAGCCGCACGTCCGGCGCGCCCTAGACTCCGCACATGAGCGAGTTGATCATCGAGCCCGCGCGGACGGCGCTGGTCGTCATCGACCTCCAGGTCCGCATCGTGGGGATGGACGTGGGCCCGCACGCGGGCGCCGACGTCGTCCGCCGGTCGGCGCGGCTCGCGGACGCCTTCCGGGCCGCGGGCGGGACGGTCGTGGTCGTGCGGGCGGAGCGGCCGGGCGTGGCCGAGCAGCCGCCCGGCAGCGGGCTCGTCGCCGAGATCGCCCCCCGCGACGGTGACCTCGCGGTGACCAAGCACACCTGGAACGCGTTCCACCGGACCGGCCTGCACGAGCGGCTGGACGAGCGCGGCATCGGCGCGCTGGTGCTGTCGGGGCTGGTCACCAACGCGGGCGTGGAGTCGACCGCGCGGGCGGCGTCCGACCACGACTACGACCTGGTGTTCCCCGAGGACGCGATGAGCGGGTTCGACGCGGCCGCCCACCGGTTCGCGGTGGAGCGGATCTTCCCGCTGCTCGGCACCGTCACCACCACCGACGCGGTGCTCGCCGCGCTCGGCTGACGGGAACGATCGGCTCCGGCCGGGTGTTGTGCCCGGTATGGATGCTTCCTTCGCCGACCCGGACGTGATCACCCGCCTGCTGGACGAGTCCCGCACGTGGGCGTTCGTCGGGCTGAACGACCGTCCGGAACGGGTCGTGTACGAGCAGGCGCAACTGCTGCAGGGGCGCGGCAAGCGGATCTTCCCGGTGCATCCGTCGCGCGCGGAGGTGCTCGGCGAGCCGGGGTACGCGGCGCTGGCCGACCTGCCGGAGAAGGTCGACGTCGTCGGCGTCTACCGGCGCTCGGAGTACGCGGGCGCGGTGATCGACCAGGCCGTCGCGGCGGGCGCCGGGGCCGTGTGGCTGCCGCTGGGCGTCGTCGACGAGGACGCCGGCCGCCGCGCCCTGGAGGCCGGTCTCGACGTCGTCATGGACCGGTGCCCCGCCATCGAGTGGGCCAAGCGGCACTGACCCGGCGGGGCCGCGGTCAGAGGTTCTCGCGGAGGCGCTTGCCCTTCGCCTTGGCCTGCCCGTAGAGGTCCTGCTGGAAGACCTTCATCTTCGCCCGCAGGTCCTCGTCGGTGGCGGCCAGGATGCGGACGGCCAGCAGCCCCGCGTTGCGGGCCGCGCCGACGGCGACGGTCGCGACCGGAACCCCGGCCGGCATCTGCACGATCGACAGCAGCGAGTCCATCCCGTCGAGGTGCTTCAGCGGGACGGGCACGCCGATGACCGGCAGCGGCGTCACCGACGCCAGCATGCCCGGCAGGTGCGCGGCGCCGCCCGCGCCCGCGATGATCACCTGGAGGCCGCGGCCGGCGGCCTCCTCCCCGTAGGCGATCATGTCGTGCGGCATGCGGTGCGCGGAGACGACGTCGGCCTCGAACGGCACGCCGAACTCGTCGAGGGCCTCCCCCGCCGCCCGCATGACGGGCCAGTCGGAGTCGCTGCCCATGACGACGCCCACGCGCGGGCTCATGCGTTCTCCTTCGTCCCGGGGGCCTTCATCGCCGGGCCCCAGCGGAGGTAGTCGGCGGCGTGGCGGGCGCGCTCGCGGACGTCCGCGAGATCGTCGCCGAGGGCGGTGACGTGCCCGATCTTGCGCCCGGGCCGCACCTCCTTGCCGTAGAGGTGGACCTTGACGGCCGGGTCGTGCGCCATCACGTGGACGTACCGGGAGTAGACGTCCGGGTCGTCGCCGCCGAGGACGTTCGCCATGACGGTGACGGGCGCGGTGGGCTCGGTGGAGCCGAGCGGCAGGTCCAGGACGGCGCGCAGGTGCTGCTCGAACTGGGACGTGCGCGAACCCTCGATCGTCCAGTGGCCGGAGTTGTGCGGGCGCATCGCGAGCTCGTTCACGACCGGCCCGGTCGCGGTCTCGAACAGCTCGACGGCGAGGAGGCCGACGACGCCCAGCTCGTTCGCGATGCCGAGCGCGAGGTTCTGCGCCGCCACGGCGAGATCGTCGGACAGGCCCGGCGCCGGGGCGATGACCTCGGTGCAGATGCCGTTCTCCTGGACGGTCTCGACGATCGGGTACGCGGCGCCCTGCCCGTACGGGGAGCGCGCGACGAGCGCGGCGATCTCGCGGCGGAACGCGACGTGCTCCTCGACCATGAGGTCGAGCCCCTGCCCGAGCAGGCCGGTCACGAGCGCCGCCGCGTCGTCGCCGACGGAGTCGAGCACCCACACGCCCTTGCCGTCGTAGCCGCCCCGGACGGCCTTGAGCACGACGGGCGTCCCGTGGTCGCGGGCGAACGCCTCCAGCGCCGGGACGGCCCCGGCCGCGGGCAGGCGGGCGAACGCGGGGCACGGGACGCCGAACGCGCTCAGCCGTTCCCGCATGACGAACTTGTCCTGGGCGTGCGCGAGGGCCGCGGCTCCGGGGCGGCAGGCCACGCCGGTCTCCTCGAGCGCCCGGATGTGGTCGCCGGGGACGTGCTCGTGGTCGAAGGTGATCACGTCGCAGCCCTTGGCGAACGTCCGCAGGTCGTCGAGGGCGCGGTCGTTCCCCACCCGGACGTCCGCGACGACCTGGGCCGCGGAGTCGTCCGGCGCCCCGGCGAGGACGCGCAGCGGGACGCCCAGGGCGATCGCGGCCTGCTGCGTCATCCGGGCGAGCTGACCGCCGCCGGCCATGCCGACGACGGGGGTAGAAAGGGTCACTCCGAAAGGTTATCGGCCGTGCGCCGTGAACGAACCACGTGTACTGTGCGTCGGATTCGGTGTGGGTACCCGGGGTGCGGGCAGGGAACCCACGGAAGAACGTGAAACGTTCATGTCCAGGCGTCTCCGGCACCGCGTGCGTCTATCCTCGTTGTGCTCCCGCATCGGCCCGCCCGTCGCGGCGCCATAGCCGAGGTCCGGAAGGACGGTTCCCCTACGTGAGCCTGATGGCCAGTCTCAAGCGGCAGTTCGAGCACCTGGTGCACGAACTCGCGAAGTTCGGCAGCGTGGGCGCGGTCGCGTTCGTCATCACGATGGTCGTCAGCAACGTGCTGCACGCCGGGTTCGACGTGGGGCCGATGACGTCGTTCCTGGTCGCCACGGTGGTCGCCACGACGTTCTCCTACCTGGCGAACCGGTACTGGACGTTCCGGCACCGCGACCGCAGCGGCGTCGGCCGCGAGTACGTGATCTTCTTCGGGCTGAACGGCGTGGGGCTGGTGATCACCCAGCTTTTCATCGGGTTCACGATCTACGTGCTGCGGCTGGAGGGGCCGATCCCCTACAACACGGCGATGATCATCGGCACGGGCGCGGCGACGCTGTTCCGGTTCTGGGCCTACAAGAAGTGGGTGTTCCTGCCGGTGGACGCCCCGCCGGTCGACCCGGCGTCCGGGCTGCCCGAGCCGGCGGACGGGGACGCGGCCTCCGCCGGGGAGGCCGCCGGCGACCCGGGGGCGCACCGCGCGGACGCCCGGGCGGACGCCCGGCCCGCGCCGCGGCTCGGCCACCCGCTCGACTCCCACACCGAGGACTACGCCGCGCGCTGACCGCGCCCCCGCCCCGGGCCGTCCTCAGCGCCCCGGGCCGTCCTCAGGCGGGTCCGATGACGACGCGTTCCGACGCCAGCCGCGCCTGCGCGGCCTGCCGGAGGAACACCCCGAACACGGCGGGACGGGCCTGGATCAGCTCCAGCCGGCCGCCGTCCACGACCGCGAGGGACCGGGCCAGGTAGAGGCCGAGGCCGGTGCCGCGGCCCCCGCTGACGCTCCGCTCGAAGATCCGCGGTTCCAGTTCGGGCGGGATGCCCTCGCCCTCGTCGCCGACCTCGACCACGACCGAGCTGCCGCCCGGCTTGGTATGGATGGTCACGGTTCCGGCGCCGTGCATGAGGGAGTTGTCCAGGAGGGTCGCGACGATCTGGGAGAGGCCCTCGGGGTTGGTCATGCCGACGAGTCCCTGCTCGCCGATGATGCGGACGTCCCGTCCGGCGCGGCGGAAGATCGGCCGCCACTCCTCGACCTGCTGGGCGATGATGTCGTCGATGGGGGCGGGGACGGCGCCGCCGGTGCGGTCGTGGCGGGCGCGGGCGAGGAGCTGCTCGACGACGGCGACGAGGCGTTCGGTCTGCGCGACGGCCGCCGCGCCCTCCTCGCGGACGACGTCGGGATAGTCGGCGGCCTCGATCATCTCGTCGAGCCGCATGGACAGGGCGGTCAGCGGGGTGCGCAGCTGGTGGCTGGCGTCGGAGGCGAACTCGCGGCTGGAGGCGAGCAGGTCGGCGATGCGGACGGCGCTGCGGTCGAGGACCTCGGCGACCCGGTCGACCTCGGGGATGCCGTAGCGGCGGCGGCGCGGCCGGGCGTTGCCCGTGCCGAGCCGGTCGGCGGTCTCGGCGAGGTCGATGAGCGGGAGGGTGAGCTTGCGGGCCTGCACCATGGCGAGGCCGACGGTGACGGCGACGCCGAGCAGGGCGAGGCTCCCGATCAGCAGGAGGAGGCGCAGCTCGGCGTCCTGCACCTGCGACGCGGGCCGCGACACCCGGACCCGGACGCCCCCGGCGGACGTGGCGGCGGTGAGCGTCCGCGCGGCGCCCGGATCGGGCCCGGCGGCGACCGTCCGGCCGTCCGGCAGGGTGATGAAGATGTGGCGGCCCGGATACTCCCGGGCGATCACCGCGCCGCGGAGCGGCCGTCCGGTCTGGAGGCTGTAGCCGACGCCGCCGAGGATGGTGGACGCCTCGCGTTCCAGCGACCGGCGGGCCTCCTCGTGGACGAGCTTGTGGGCGGCGTAGGCGAGGGGGACGCCGAGCAGCAGGATCGCGACCACCGCCACCGCGAGCGTCGACAGCAGGAGTCGGCGCCTCATCAGGGCTCCTTAGGGTGAAGCCACGGCCGCACCGGGCTCCCCCGGCCTCTCGGGAAGGCTCGGGGAAGAAGCCGCGCGACCGTGGCGGCCGGTGCTAGTCGCCGCGTTCGAACCGGAAGCCGACGCCCCGCACCGTGGTGATGTAGCGGGGACTGCCGGCGTCGTCGCCGAGCTTGCGGCGCAGCCAGGAAATGTGCATGTCGAGGGTCTTGGTGGAACCCCACCAGTTGGTGTCCCACACCTCGCGCATGATCTGTTCGCGGGTCACGACCTTGCCGGCGTCCCGGACCAGGACGCGCAGCAGGTCGAACTCCTTGGTGGTCAGCTGGAGCTCCTGGTCGCCCATCCAGGCCCGGCGCGACTCGGCGTCGATCCGGACCCCCTGGACGATCGGGGTCTCGGTGCTGCCCCGGCGCAGCAGGGCCCGCACCCGGGCGAGCAACTCGGCGAGCCGGAACGGCTTGGTGACGTAGTCGTCGGCGCCCGCGTCCAGCCCGACGACGGTGTCGACCTCGTCGGCCCGGGCGGTCAGGATCAGTATCGGGACGCCGTGCCCCTCGGCACGCACCCTGCGGGCCACCTCAAGGCCGTCGAGCTCCGGCAGGCCGAGATCGAGCACGATGAGGTCCACGCCGCCCCCGAGGGCCCGCTCCAGCGCCTGCGGTCCGTCCGGGCTGACTTCGACGGTGTACCCCTCGCGACGCAGCGCGCGGGCGAGAGGCTCGGAGATGGACGTGTCGTCCTCGGCGAGCAGTACTGAGGTCATGAACCGATCGTATGACCAATCTTGAACGTTTCTCGGCCGCCGCCGCGCTCTTGACCTGCGGTTTGCCACTCATAGTAGAACCACGAACACACATCTTTGCCGGGGATCGGATGAAACCTGGCATCTCACCCGGGGAACGGGCCGGTGAGGACCGCGACGGAGGCAGCCGGAAGGGTCAGCGAGCGGATTCCAGAATCGCCGATGGAGTCCGTTTCGAGTTTCACGTCCGGTTCGGAGGCGAGCAGGAGGCGGGACGCGGCGGTCGTGATGTCCGCGGACCGGCCGGCGAGGTTCGCGATGATGTGAACCCGCCCGCGTTGGAGGACGATGTAGCGTTCCGTCCCGTTTTCCCGGACTTCGACGTTCGTCCGGGTGAGCCGGGGATCGTTGAGGTCGGGGATCGCGCGGCGGAGCGCGATCAGCGCGCGGTGCCAGCCGAGCAGTTCCCGGTGGGGCGGTCCGCCGGCCTCCGACCAGTCGAGCACCGACCGGCGGAACGTCTCCGGGTCCTGCGGGTCGGGGACGTCGCCCGCCCAGCCGTGCCGGGCGAACTCCCGGCGGCGGCCCTCGCTCACCGCCCGTCCGAGATCCGGATCCACGTGGTCGGTGAAATAGCACCACGGGGTCGACGCGCCCCATTCCTCGCCCATGAACAGCATCGGCGTGAACGGCGCCAGGAGGAGCAGGGCGGCCCCCACCTTTTGCATGGGCACGGACAGGCTCGCGCTTACGCGGTCGCCGGATGCACGATTTCCCACCTGGTCGTGGTTCTGCAGGAACCCCAGAAATCGGTGTGCGGGCGTTGTACGGACGTCGACGGGCCGACCATGGTGCCGTCCCCGGTAGGTGGACATCGTGCCGTCGTGGAAGAACACCCGTGTCAGGGTTTTCTTCAGCACCTCCAATGACCCGAAGTCGCAGTAGTAACCCTGGCGCTCACCCGTCAGTGCGGAGTGCAAAGCGTGATGGAAGTCGTCGCTCCACTGCGCGTCCAACCCATATCCGCCCGCTTCCCGGGGCGTCACCAGCCGTGGGTCGTTCAGGTCGGATTCGGCGATCAAGAACAGATTCCGGCCGAGATGCGCGGACAGGCCCGCCACGGCCTCGGCGAGTTCCTCGAGGACGTGCACGGCCCGGTGGTCGGTGATCGCGTGGACGGCGTCCAGCCGGAGCCCGTCCAGGTGGTGGTCGCGCAGCCACATCAGCGCGTTCTCGATGACGAACGCGCGGACCTCGTCCGACCCCTCCTGGTCGAAGTTCACCGCGTCGCCCCAGGGCGTCGTGTGGGCACCGGTGAAGTACGGGCCGTAGGAGGCGAGGCGGTTCCCGTCCGGCCCCAGATGGTTGTAGACGACGTCCAGGACGACCGCGAGCCCGCGCCCGTGGGCGGCGTCCACGAACCGCTTGAGGCCGTCCGGGCCGCCGTACGGCTCGTGCGGAGCCCACAGGTGGACGCCGTCGTAACCCCACCCGTGGCGACCGGGGAACGACGCGACGGGCAGAAGCTCCACCGCGTCGATCCCCAGCGAGACGAGATGGTCCAAGCGTTCTATGGCCGCGTCGAAGGTTCCCTCCTGGGTGAACGTCCCGACGTGCATCTCGTACAGGACGCTCCCCGGGAAGGGGCGCCCGCGCCACTCTGCGTCCGTCCAGGCGAACCTGCCGTGGTCGTAGACGCGGCTCGGACCGTGCACGCCGTTCGGCTGCCAGAGGGAGCGCGGATCCGGCAGGACCTCGCCGCTCCCGTCGAGGGCGAACCCGTAGTCGGTGCCGTGGCCCGCATCGGGCACGTCCGTCCCCCACCAGCCGGGGCGGCCCGGCAGGGGCGACATGGGATGCCGGACGAGGTCGGGCGCCGGGCCGGTCGCGACGTCCACGCGGCGCGCGTCCGGCGCCCACACCTCGAACCGGGTCAACGCGTGATCTCCCTCGGAACGAGCAGCGCCACCGGGAGCTGCGCGAACACGTCGGCGGCGTCCAGGTCGGGCCCCCAGTGGTACGCGCCGGTGAGGACGTCGTGCCAGCCCTGCCGGCCCGCGCCGATCGTCGTCGCGTCCCAGCCGCCGCGCCGCTCCAGGCCGACCGGCAGCCGGGTGGCGAGCGCGAGCGCGTCGCCGCGCGCGAACCCGACGACGTGGTCGGCGGCGGGCCCCCGGACGGGCAGCGGCTCGTACCCGGCCCCCGGGCCGAACCAGCCGGGCCGGGACCGGCGCAGCCGCAGCGTACGCATCGTGACCAGCAGCTTCTCGTCGTCGATGTCCTTCGGGCTGCGGCCGGTGTCGAGACGGTGCAGCCGCTCGCGGCGCAGCCCGTAGTCCACCGGGCGCCGGTTGTCGGGGTCGACGAGCGCGAGCGCGGTCATCTCGCACCCCTGGTAGACGTCCGGGACGCCCGGCATCGCGAGCTGCACGAGCTTCTGCCCCAGCGTGTTCACGCGCGCGTACGGGTGCAGCCGGGACACGAACCGGGTCACGTCCGTGATCAGATCCGGGTCGGCCAGGATGCGGCGGGCGTGCTCGACGACGGCGTCCTCGTACTCGGCGTCCCGGTCGAGCCAGGACGTCCGTGTCTTGGCCTCGCGCATCGCCTTGACGAGGAACTCCGTGAGCCGGTCGGGTTCCAGCGGCCACGCGCCGACGAGCGTCTGCCACAGCAGGTACTCCAGGTCGGGCTCCAGCGGGGACCGCTCACCGCCCCACCAGTCCCGCCAGCGGTGCACGGCCTCGGCCCACTCGTCCGGAAGCTCCGACAGGACGTTCAGCCAGGCCCGGACGTCCTCCTGGCGCTTGGTGTCGTGCGTGGACAGCGTCGTCATGGTCAGGGGCCAGTCGCGGGCCAGGCGGACGCAGTGCGTATGGAAATCCACGGGGTCGACCGAGAAGCGGTCCGGGTCGCCGCCCACCTCGTTCAGCGCGGACATGCGGTTCCACCGGTAGAACGCGGTGTCCTCCACGCCCTTGGCCGAGAGCGGCGCCGTCGTCTGCTGGAACCGGATGATGAACTCGGGGTCGGTCTTCTCGCCGCGCCCGAGAGCGAGGTTCACGACCGTGTCCAGGTCGCCGTGCAGGTCCTCGGACAACCGCGTGCGCGCGTGCCGGGCCGCCTCTTCCAGCACCTCGACGGCCTGGGGCGGGGGGTCCTCCCCCGGCACGACGTACGCGCGGTACACCGGCATGGAGACGAGCAGCTCGACCAGCGCCCTCCGCAGCCCCGGGCGGTCGCCGGCGACGCGGTGCAGGACGCGCGCGAGCCGGTCGACCTCGGGTTTCAGGCCTTGCTCGGCCGCGTACCGCCGGGATTCCCGCTCGACCTCCGCGAAGCCCGCCGGCCCGCCGGTCAGGGACGTGTAGAGGTCGGTGAGGGGCCGCTCGCCGTCCGGGTCGACGAACAGGCCGCCGATCACCGTCAGCGAGTCGTACCCGGTCGTCCCCGCGCACGGCCAGTCGGACGGCAGCCGCTCCGCGCCCTCGGTGATCTTCTCGACGAGCACCCACGCGTCCGGCGCGCGGGCCGCGACGCGGCGCAGGTAGCCGCGCGGGTCGGCGAGGCCGTCCGGGTGGTCGATGCGCACGCCGTCCACGAGGCCCTGGTCCAGGAGGTCGAAGGGGAGCGCGTGGGTGGTGTCGAACACCTCCCGTTCCTCCTGCCGGAGGCCGATGAGCCCGGAGATGTCGAAGAACCGGCGGTAGTTGGGCTCCCCGTCGCCCGGCAGGACGAGCCGTCCGCCGCCCGCGTCCCAGTCCACGTCGAACCAGCGGGCGAAGGGGGACGTCCGGCCCTCGGCCAGGACGGCGGTCAGCGGGGCGTTCAGGTCGGCCGGGTGCGGGATCGCCATGTGGTTCGGGACGATGTCGACCAGCAGCCGCAGGCCGTGCGCGCGGAACCGGGTCGCCATCGCGCCGAACGCCTCGGCGCCGCCCAGTTCGTCGGCGAGCCGCGCGTGGTCGACGACGTCGTAGCCGTGCGTGGAACCGGGCGCCGCCTTCAGGATCGGCGACAGGTAGACGTGGGACACGCCGAGCGCGGCCAGGTAGGGCGCGAGCGCCGCGGCCTCGGCGAAGCCGAAATGCTCCTCGGGCGTCCCGCGGAGCTGGATGCGGTAGGTGCCGGACGGGGGCGCGGCGGGGCCGTCCGCGGGGATCTCCTCAGCCATGTCGTCCTCGGTGGGGTCGGGGGCGTGGTCGGGCGGGGACACTTCAGGCGGGGACGCGCCGGGCGGGGACGCGTCCGGCCGGGACGCGCCGGGCGGGGACGCGTCGGGCGGGGGGAACTCGGATGGCGGGCGGTCAGGCACGGCGGAGCACCTGGATGGAGCGCGCGGCGACCGGGACGGTCTCGCGAGCCTTCGCCACGGGCGACTCCTCCTCCGCGAGCAGGGGGTCGGCGGTGTCCAGGACCTTGATCCAGAGCTGCCCGTAGGGCGCGGGCGGCAGGACGAACGGCAGGTCGCCGTCGTGCGCGTTGATCAGCAGCATGAACGAGGCGTCGCGGATCCGCCGGCCGCGCCGGTCGGGCTCGCCGATCGCGTCGCCGTTGAGGAACACGTTCAGCGACTTGTTGAACCCGGCCCGCCAGTCCCGGTCGGTCATCTCCTCGCCGCTCGGGCGGAACCACACCAGGTCGGGCAGGTTCTCCGGCTTCGCGCGCGCGCCGCGGGCCTTCCGTTTGCGCTGGTCGCCGCGGAAGAACCGGCGACGGCGGAACACCGGGTGCTCGGTGCGCAGCTTCGACAGGCGCCGGACGAAGTCGAGCATCGGCCCGCGCTCGTCGAAGAACATGTCGTCGCGCAGGCCCGTCCAGTCGATCCAGGACAGCTCGTTGTCCTGGCAGTAGGCGTTGTTGTTGCCCTTCTGGGTGCGGCCCAGCTCGTCGCCGTGGGAGAGCATCGGGACGCCCTGCGACAGGAACAGCGTGGTGAGGAAATTGCGTTTCTGCCGTTCGCGCAGCGCGATGACGTCAAGGTCGTCCGTCGGCCCTTCGACGCCGCAGTTCCATGACCGGTTGTCGTCCGTCCCGTCCCGGTTCGACTCGCCGTTCGCGTCGTTGTGCTTGTGGTCGTACGAGACGAGGTCGTGCAGCGTGAACCCGTCGTGGCAGGTGATGAAGTTGATCGACGCGATCGGGCGGCGGCCGTCGTCGGCGTAGAGGTCGGACGAACCGGTCAGGCGGGACGCGAAGTCGGGCATCGTGCCCGGACGCCCGCGCCAGAAGTCCCGCATGGTGTCGCGGTACTGGCCGTTCCACTCGGTCCACAGCGGGGGGAAGTTCCCCACCTGGTAGCCGCCCTCGCCCACGTCCCAGGGCTCGGCGATCAGTTTCACCTGGGAGACGACCGGGTCCTGCTGGACGAGGTCGAAGAACGCCGACAGGCGGTCCACGGCGTGCAGCTCGCGGGCGAGGGTCGCGGCGAGGTCGAACCGGAAGCCGTCCACGTGCATCTCGGTCACCCAGTACCGCAGCGAGTCCATGATGAGCTGCAGGACGTGCGGGCTGTGCATCAGCAGGCTGTTGCCGGTGCCCGTCGTGTCCATGTAGTAGCGCCGGTCGTCCTCGGCGAGCCGGTAGTAGGAGGCGTTGTCGAGCCCCCGGAACGACAGGGTCGGGCCGAGGTGGTTGCCCTCCGCGGTGTGGTTGTAGACGACGTCCAGGATCACCTCCATACCGGCCTCGTGCAGCGCCTTCACCATCGACTTGAACTCCAGCACCTGCTCGCCCCGGTGCCCGGACGACGAGTACTCGTTGTGCGGCGCGAAGAACCCGATCGTGTTGTAGCCCCAGTAGTTGCGCAGCCTCCGCTGTGTCAGGGCGTCGTCGTGGACGAACTGGTGCACCGGCATCAGCTCCACCGCCGTCACCCCGAGCGACTTCAGGTGATCGACGATCACCGGGTGGGCGAGGCCCGCGTACGTCCCCCGCAGGTCCTTCGGCACCTCCGGGTGGCGGGCGGTCAGCCCCTTGACGTGCGCCTCGTAGATCACCGTCTCGTGGTACGGGATCCGCGGCGGGCGGTCGTCGCCCCAGTCGAAGTACGGGCTGACGACCACCGACCGCATCGTGTGCCGCGCCGAGTCGGCGTCGTTGCGCGAGCACGGGTCGCCGAACCGGTAGCCGAAGCACGACTCGTCCCAGTCGACCTTCCCCTCGACGGCCTGGGCGTACGGGTCCAGCAGCAGCTTCGCCGGGTTGCAGCGCAGGCCGCGGCGCGGGTCGTACGGGCCGTGCACCCGGTACCCGTAGCGGCGCCCCGGCATCACGCCGGGCAGGTACGCGTGCCAGACGAACGCGTCGGCCTCCTCCAGCACGACCCGGGTCTCCTCGCCGTCCGCGGCCGGGCCGTCGAACAGGCACAGCTCGACCCGTTCGGCGGCCTCGGAGAAGACGGCGAAGTTCGTCCCGGCACCGTCGAACCTCGCGCCGAGCGGATACGCCTCGCCCGGCCACACCTGCGCCATGTCCCGCCCTCCCGTCGATGCGCTGAAAGCCCTTCCCTGTGAGGGCTGGATCACACCGATCGGGAGTCCTCTGGTCAGAACGGACATCCGTGGGCTACCTTAGGGGAGCCTTACCTTATTGAGGGCTCCCTAAGGGCCCAGGTCAGGCGCCGGAACGCGAAGTCGGACGGAAGGCCCGAACCGGATGTACGTCTGCATCTGCAACGCCGTCACCGAGGACGACGTGCACGGCTGCATGGCGAGCGGTGCGTGCGCCACCGTCAAGGACGTCAAGGCCGCGTGCGGCATGAAGCCCGGCTGCGGCTCCTGCACCCGGCGGATCTCCGCGATGGTCAGCGAGTACCGCACCGCGAGCGAGCTGGCGGACGCCCTCACCGGCGGGCCGCTCCCGCTGGCCGCCGTCCCCGAACCGGCGCCGCAGGCGCCCGGCACCGTGGAACCCGTCACGGCGAAGCCGGGCCCCGGGGCCCCCGAGACGTTCGTCGCCGACCCGCTCGCCGAGCGCCCCGCGACGTCCGAACCCATGATGTCCCAGCCGATGTCCGACCGGGTCGAGAGGGGGACCGCACCGCCCACGGCGGCCTGAGCCTTTCCTAACCGAACAGCGGCGGGCGCCCATCCCGGAATCCCCGGGGCGAGCGCCCAGAAACCGTGCGAAACGGACATGCACCCGGGGCGGTGCTGTCACGTGCCGCTCGGTCATGTCAGTATGGCCGCATGGAAGGCGACAAGGACATCATCAATCTCCTCAACGAGCAGCTCACCGCGGAGCTCACCGCGATCAACCAGTACTTCCTGCACTCGAAGATGCAGGAGAACTGGGGCTTCACCCGGATCGCCAAGCACACCCGCGACGAGTCCATCGACGAGATGCGGCACGCCGAGCACCTCACGAACCGCATCCTGTTCCTCGAGGGCCTGCCGAACTACCAGAAGCTCGGCACCCTGCGCATCGGGCAGACCGTCGTCGAGCAGCTCAAGGCCGACCTGGAGATCGAGAAGGAGGCCGTGGCCCGGCTGGTCCCCGGCATCGAGCTGATGCGCTCCCGCGGCGACATCACCTCCGCGCGGCTCTTCGAGCACATCCTCGAGGACGAGGAGCAGCACATCGACTACCTGGAGACCGAGCTGAGCCTCGTCGACGCCCTCGGCGAGCAGAACTACCTCCAGCGGCTCACCGGCTCCCCCGGCGAGGACGCCCCCAGCTCCGTCTGACCCGCGGCGTCCGGGCCGCGACGGCGCGGCGCCCGCGGATCAGGGCCGGCCCGCGGCGGTGTCCGGGGGCTTGGGGTTCCGCCGCAGCACGTACGGCTGGATGATCCCCAAGCCCTGGACCGGGCGCCGCACGATCCGCGTCACCTCGTAGGCCGGGTCCTTCTCGAGCTGCGCGGCCAGCTCGGCGTCGATCACCACCGACCCGGGCCGGGCCAGCGACGTCAGCCGCGCCGCCAGGTTGACCGTCGTGCCGAACACGTCCCCCATCAGCGGCAGCACGGGCCCGTGCGCCACGCCGACCCGGACGTCCGGCACCTCGGTCTCGTCCTGGATCGCCGCCGCCACCGTCAGCGCGATCTCCGCACCGACCTTCGGCGACTCGGCGCTGAACAGCACCTCGTCGCCGAGCGTCTTGACAACCCGGCCGCCGCACGCCGCGATGATGTCGGACGTCGACTCCTCGAACCACTCCACGACCCGCGCCAGCTCGATCTCGTCCAGCTCCCGGCTGACCTGCGTGAACGACACCATGTCCGCGAACCCGACGGTGGTCATCGGGCGTCCGGTCGGGTCGCCGTTCTCCCGGGTGGCCGCCGCGGCGAGCGCGCGCGTCCCCGCCGAGGCGAGCTGCCGCCGCCACGCGTGCAGGACGAGCGGCTCGAACTCCCCGATGTGCGACTCGGCGATCCCGACGATCGCGCCGAGCGCCTCCGCCGGCGGCGACCCGTTCGGGTCCTCGCCGAGCATGCTGCGCAGCAGGCTGACCTGCCATTCCGCGAGGCGCGTCATCGTCTGCCCGAACGCCCGGACGAGCCGGATCACGCCCTCCTCGTCCAGGACGCCGTCCTCCACCAGGCGGCGCATCCGGCAGAGCGCGTCGATGTCGCCCTCGGTGTAGGCGACGGCGTCGTCGGGCATCGTCGGGTAGCCGAAGGCGCGCCAGATCCGGCCGGAGAACTCCCGGGAGACCCCCGACAGGCGGACGGCGTCGACGCGCGTGTAGCGCAGCTCGCCGCCGAGCAGGAGTTCCTCGATCTCCTTCGGATCCGGCAATCCGGGTGCCATCCTCCGCCCCTCAGTGCACCGGCGCGGTGGGCTCCGCCGGCGGCGTCGTGGTCCG
Organism: Actinomadura sediminis; assembly: GCF_042675525.1. NCBI lineage: Bacteria > Bacillati > Actinomycetota > Actinomycetes > Streptosporangiales > Thermomonosporaceae > Actinomadura > Actinomadura sediminis. Next base: position 6,691 of record NZ_JBHTJA010000086.1, on the reverse strand, counting down.
GTACCAGGACATATCGTGGCAGATCGGTGGGCGCTTCACCCGGCGGTCCCCCGGACGTGGACCACATCGCCCGCGTTGACCGCCCGGTCACCCGACGGCCCGGACACCACCAGCCGGCCCGATTCGTCCACGTCCCGCGCGACGCCCGTCAGCCGCTCGTCCGCGGGCAGCTCCACCCGCACGTCCCGTCCGAGCGTCGCGCAGAGCTGCTTGTACGCGGGGCGCAGGCCGCTCCTCTCCGGGTCGCCGTCCAGCGCGACCCACTCCCGGTACCACGTCGCGAACTCCCGCAGGATCGCGCGCAGCAGCGGCGCCCGGTCGCTCAGCGGCGCCCCCTCGATCGCCAGCGACGTCGCCGTCGGCACCGGAAGTTCCTCCGCCCGCAGCCCGACGTTCAGCCCGACGCCCACGACCAGCCCGCCGTCGACCCTCTCCGCGAGGATCCCGGCCAGCTTCCGCTCCCCCACCAGCAGATCGTTCGGCCACTTCAACCGGACGTCGACCGCGACGTCCTCCGCCGGTTCGACCTCGTGCGACCACGCGGTCATCCGGCGCACGGCCGTCGCCACCGCCACGCCCGTCAGCAGCGGCAGCCACCCGAGCCGCGCCACCGGCACCGCCGGGCGCACCAGCACCGAGAACATCAGCCCCGACCGCGGCGGCGCCGACCACGGCCGGCCCAGCCGCCCCCGCCCCGCCGTCTGCAGCTCGGTGACCAGCACGGACCCCTCCGGCGCACCCTCCCGGGCCAGCACCGCCAGGTCCGCGTTCGTCGACCCGGTCTCCTCCACCACCCGGACGTCGCGCCACAGGCCGTCCGGACGGACGAGCGCGCGGTGCAGCGCCGCCTCGTGCAGCGGCGGCCGGTCCAGGTCCCCGTACGGTGAGTCGCTCACGTACCCATCCAACATCACCGGCCCCCGGGCCGCCGTCTAGGGTGCGGGCATGGACGGAGTGACCCTGGTGCGGGAACACGAGCACATCGCCGAGATCGTGCTCGACAGACCGGAAGCCCTCAACGCCCTCTCCACCGCGATGGCCCGCCGGCTCGCCGCCGTGTGCGCCGAGGTGGCCGCCGACGCGTCCGTGCGCGCGGTCGTCCTCGCCGCCGCGGGCGAGAAGGCGTTCTGCGTAGGCGCGGACCTCAAGGAACGCAACTCGATGACCGACGCGGAGATCCTCGCGCAGCGGCCGGTCTTCCGCGCCGCGTTCGGCGGCGTCCTGAACCTCCCGCAGCCGGTCGTCGCCGCCGTGCACGGGTACGCGCTCGGCGGCGGCTGCGAGATCGCGCTGTCCGCCGACCTGATCGTCGCGGACGAGACCGCCGTGTTCGGCCTCCCCGAGGTCGGCGTCGGCCTCATCCCCGCGGGCGGCGGCACCCAGCTCGCGCTGCGCCGCCTCGGCCCCGGCAAGGCCGCCGACCTCGTCCTCACCGGCCGCCGCCTCGGCGTCGAGGAGGCGCTCGAGTTCGGCGTCGCCGACCGCAAGGTCCCCGCCGGCTCCGCCCGCGACGAGGCCCGCGCCCTCGCGGCCGTCATCGCGGGCAACTCCCCCGTCGCCGTCCGCGCCGCGAAGCGCGCCCTCCGGCAGGGCGCCGGCGCCCCCCTGGAGGCCGCCCTCGACATCGAGGAGAACGCCTGGCGCACCGCCGTGCTCTCCCCCGACCGGGCCGAAGGCATCGCCGCATTCAACGAGAAGCGCAAGCCCGACTGGCCGTCTTAGCCCAGGGGGCGCCCCCTGGCACCCCGCCGGTCAGGTGAGGAGCGTCGAGGCGACCAGGACGGCCGCGAACAGGTAGAAGGCCGTCATCATGGCGCCCATGACCATGCCCCACAGCGCGATGGAGCGGGCGTCGACCATGTCGATGGTCACCTCGCCCTTGCGCCAGCGGCGGCGGGCGAGGTGGCCGCAGACGATCGCGGGGACGCCCAGCGGGAAGAGGCACACGGCCGCGACGGCGAGGGCGGGGGACCGGCCCCGCGCGGCGTCCGCCGCCGGGGCGGGCGCCGCGCGGCCGATGGCGTCCCTGGATACTTCGGCCGTGTGGTGCGGCGGCGGCTGAAGGGGGCCCTGCGGGCCCGAGGGGTGTCCTTTCACGCACCGAAGTATGGCGTGCCGCGCGGCGGGGCGGCGCTGATCCGCCCCGCCGCGCGGGGCGTCAGCCGGTGTTCTGCAGGCCGGCGGCGACGCCGTTGACCGAGAGGAGCAGGAGTTCCTCCAGGTGGGCGCGTTCGTCCTCGTCGGCGACGCCCGCGCGGAGCGCCTTGAGGGCGCGGAGCTGGAGGTGCGAGAGCGCGTCCACGTAGGGGTTGCGCAGTTCGACGGCGCGGGACAGGACGCGGCGGTTCTCCAGCAGGCGCTCGTGGCCGGTGACGGCGAGGACGAGCGAGCGGGTGCGGTCGTACTCGGCGAGGACGGTCGCGGACAGCTCGGGCCGCTCGCCGAGCGCCAGGTAGCGTTCCGCGATCGCGCGGTCGGACTTGGCGAGGCTCATCTCGGCGTTGTCGAGGAGCGTGTTGAACAGCGGCCACGCCTCGTACGCCTCGCGGAGCGCGGTGAGGTCGCGGCCGTCGTCGGAGACGGCGGCGAGGCCGCTGCCGAGCCCGTACCAGCCGGGGAGGTTGACGCGGGTCTGCGTCCACGCGAACACCCAGGGGATGGCGCGGAGGTCCTCCAGCCCGCGGGCGGCCTTGCGGCGGGCGGGACGGGAGCCGATGCGCAGTTCGGAGATCTCCTCGAGGGGGCTGACGCGGGCGAACCAGGTCGCGAACCCGTCGGTCTCGATGAGGGAGCGGAACGCGGTCTGGGCGGCGGCGCCGATGCGGTCGGCGAGGGGGCGGTACCGGGCCGCGGCCTCGCGGGCGCGGTCCTGGACGGCGTCGGTGGACGCCAGCAGGACCGCGCTCGTGACCTGCTCGACGTGCCGCTTGGCGATCTCCGGGTGGCCGTACCGGGCGAAGATCACCTCGCCCTGTTCGGTGACCTTGAAGCGGCCGCCGACCGAGCCGGGCGCCTGCGCGAGGATCGCGCGGTTGGCGGGGCCGCCGCCGCGGCCGAGGGAACCGCCGCGGCCGTGGAAGAGGGTCAGCGTGACGCCGTGCCGGGACGCCCACGCGGTGAGGGCCTCCTGCGCGTCGTAGAGGCGGAGGGTGGCGCTGGCCGGGCCGAGCTGCTTCGCGGAGTCGGAGTAGCCGAGCATGACCTCCAGGCGGCGGCCGGTGTCGTCGAGGCGGCGCCGGACGGCCGGGATGTCGAGCATGCCGTCGAGGACGGCCGGGGCGTTGTCGAGGTCCTCGCCGGTCTCGAACAGCGGGATGACGTCCAGGACGGGCGCCTGCTCGCCGAGCGTCGCGGCCAGCTCGTGGACGTTCGCGATGTCGTCGGCGGACCGGGTGAACGACACGATGTAGCGGTGGCAGGCGCGGACGCCGAACCGCTGCTGGATCCAGGCGACGACGCGGAGCGTCTCGAGGATCTCCTCGGTCATCTCGGAGCGCTCGCCGCCGGCGCGGATCTCCGCGAGGGCCTGCGCGTGCAGCTCGGAGTGCTGCCGGATCTCCAGCTCGGCGAGGTGGAAGCCGAACGTCTCGACCTGCCAGATGAGGTGCTGGACGCGGCCGTACGCCTGCCGCTTCGCGCCCGCGGCGGCGAGCGACTCCTGCACGATCCGCAGGTCGGCGAGGAGGTCGTCCGGGGACGCGTAGGCGAGGTCGGCGTCGCGGTCGCGGGTCGCGGCGATGCGGGCCGCGACGTAGAGCAGGAACTGGCGGTGCGGTTCGCCGGGCGAGCGCTTGGCCATCCGGCGGCTGCGGGACGGCTGCGCGGTGCGGGCGGCGGCCAGGGCGTTGCGCAGCGCCGCCGACGGCGGCGTGGTGCTCTCGTGGACGGTCAGTTCGCGGCCGATGCGGGCGCACGTCGTCTCCAGCGCGGACAGGACGTGCTCGGCCTGGATCATGATCGCGTCGCGGGTGACCTGCGCGGTGACGTACGGGTTGCCGTCGCGGTCGCCGCCGATCCAGCTCCCGAACCGCAGGTAGGGGCGTGCGGCCGGGGGGCGGGTGCCGGTGTCGCCGCCCTCCAGGGCGCGGTCGAGGGCCCGGTACACGTGCGGGACGACCCGGAAGATCGTCTCGTCGAACGCGGCCATCGCGGTGCGGACCTCGTCGAGCGGGTCCATCTGGGTGCCGCGGCGCAGCGCGGTCCGCCACAGGACGTCGATCTCCTCGCGGAGCGTCCGCTCGGTCTCGTCGCGCTCGCCCGCGCCCGGGTCGGCGTGCAGCCGGGTGAGCAGGTCGCTGATCCGCTGGATGGACGTGACGACGGCGCGCCGCCGGGCCTCGGTGGGGTGCGCGGTGAACACCGGGCGGAACTCCAGCCCGTCGATCAGGCCGGCGAGGAGCTTGTCGTCGGGGATCTCGGCGACGGCCGCCGCGACGGACCCGGGGACGGTCTCGCCGGTGTCGCGCTCGCGCAGGGTGCGGATGCGGTGGTGCTCCTCCGCGAGGTTCGTCAGGTGGAAGTACACGGTGAACGCGCGGGCGACCTCCTCCGCGCGTTCCAGCGACCAGCCGTCGACGATCGCCGCGACCTCGTCGCCGGGCAGCTCGCCGCGGCGGGCGGCGATCACCGCGTGCCGGAGCCGTTCGACGTCGTCCAGCAGGCCCTGCCCGCCGTACTCCACGAGCCCGTCGCCGAGCATGCCGCCCAGCAGCCGGACGTCGTTGCGCAGCGGTTCGGGCATGTCCTGCCGGAGGATCTCACGCGTGTTCGTAGCCACGTTCACCAAGCCTAACGAGGGGCCGCCGCGGCGCGTTCATCCCGGTCACCGGGCCCCGCCCGCATCCGGATCATCAGCGTCCGGTTACTCTGGCCCGCATGGCGATGGAAGCCCCTGAACCCGCCCTGGACTACGACATCCACACGACGGCGGGCAAGATCGCGGACCTGGAACGACGCCGGTACGAGGCGGTCCACGCGGGATCGGCGCGTGCCGTGGAGAAGCAGCACGCCAAGGGCAAGATGACCGCCCGGGAGCGGATCGACGCGCTGCTCGACCCCGGCTCCTTCGTGGAGTTCGACGAGATGGCCCGGCACCGCTCCACCAACTTCGGGATGGAGAAGAACCGCCCGTACGGGGACGGCGTCGTCACCGGGTACGGGACGGTCGACGGGCGCCCGGTCGCGGTGTTCAGCCAGGACTTCACGGTGTCCGGCGGGTCGCTCGGCGAGGTGTTCGGCGAGAAGATCTGCAAGGTCATGGACCACGCGGTCAAGACCGGCTGCCCGGTGATCGGCATCAACGACTCGGGCGGCGCGCGGATCCAGGAGGGCGTCGTGGCGCTCGGCCTGTACGCGGAGATCTTCAAGCGGAACGTGCACGCGTCCGGCGTGATCCCGCAGATCTCGCTGGTGATGGGGCCGTGCGCGGGCGGCGCGGTGTACTCCCCCGCGATCACCGACTTCATCGTCATGGTGGACCAGACGTCCCACATGTTCATCACCGGGCCGGACGTCATCAAGACGGTCACCGGCGAAGAGGTGACGATGGAGGAGCTGGGCGGCGCGACCTCGCACAACTCCAGGTCGGGGGTGGCGCACTACCGGGGCTCCGACGAGGACGACGCGATCGAGTACGTCAAGGCGCTGCTGTCGTACCTGCCGTCCAACAACCTGTCGGACGCGCCCGCGTTCGACGTGCCGGTGGACGTGGCGGAGACGGACGACGAGCTGGACCGGCTCGTCCCCGACTCGCCGAACCAGCCGTACGACATGCACACCGTCATCGAGCACGTGGTCGACGACGGCGAGTTCCTCGAGGTGCAGGAGCTGTTCGCGCCGAACATCATCGTCGGGTTCGGGCGCGTCGAGGGCCGCTCGGTCGGCGTGGTCGCGAACCAGCCGATGCAGTTCGCGGGGACGCTCGACATCGACGCGTCCGAGAAGGCCGCCCGGTTCGTCCGGACGTGCGACGCGTTCAACATCCCGGTCCTCACGTTCGTGGACGTCCCGGGGTTCCTGCCCGGCACCGACCAGGAGTTCGGCGGGATCATCCGGCGCGGCGCGAAGCTGCTGTACGCGTACGCCGAGGCGACCGTCCCGCTCGTCACGGTGATCACCCGCAAGGCGTACGGCGGCGCGTACGACGTCATGGGCTCCAAGCACCTCGGCGCCGACATCAACCTCGCGTGGCCGACCGCGCAGATCGCGGTGATGGGCGCGCAGGGCGCGGTGAACATCCTGTACCGCAAGGAGCTGGCCGCGGCCGACGACCCGGACGCGCGCCGCGCCGAGCTGATCACCGAGTACGAGGACACGCTGGCCAACCCCTACGTCGCGGCCGAGCGCGGGTACGTCGACAACGTGATCAAGCCGTCGGAGACGCGCGGGCAGGTCGTCCGGGCGCTGCGGGCGCTGCGGGAGAAGCGCCGGACACTGCCGCCGAAGAAGCACGGGAACATCCCGCTGTGACCGGACGGGCGCCCGGCGCGACACGCCCGGCGGACCGCGAGCCGCCCGTTTTTCGGGCCGACCGGAAGTGAGGATTGCGCGTGACATCTGAAGGGAAGCCGTTCCTGCAGGTCGTCCACGGTGACCCGACGCCCGAGGAGGTCGCGGCGCTCGTCGCCGTGCTGACGGCGCGGGCGGCGGCCGCCGCGGCGGCCCGCGACGGCGGCGGCCCCGCCCGTCCGTG
>NZ_JBHTJA010000085.1:0-30864 GCF_042675525.1 Actinomadura sediminis | reverse complement strand
CGGACGCGGGCGACGCGGGCGCCGCGATCTTCGGCGGCCTTGGCGTCGCGGGCGGCCGCGGCGGCGGCCAGCGCGTCGCGGGCGGCGTCGAGCGCCACCCGATGCGCCGCGATCGCCTCGGCGGTGTCGACGCGGACCCGTTCCAGAGCGGCGCGGCCTCGGGCGGCGTCCTGCGCGGCGGCTCGCTGCGCGGCGCGGGCGGCCTCGGCCGCGGCGGTCGCCTCCTCCCGCGCCTTGTCGGCGGACAGAGCCCGGGCCTCGGCCTCCGCCTCCGCCTGCCGGGCCGCCGTGGCCTCCGCCTCCGCCCGCCGGACCCGGGCCAGGGCCCCTTCCTGGGCTGCGGTGAGGAACTCCTGCAACCGACCCAGCTGATCTTGCAGGGCGGCGATGGCCGCCGGTACCTGCTGGGCGAGCGCCTCGGCCTGGCGGAGCGGTTCGTCGACCGCGGCGGCGTCCGCGGCACGGCGGTCTCGGCTGGCCTGGTCGGCATGCGCCTTGCTGCAGTACTTCGGAGGCCGTCCCCGGCCATGCGACGGCAGCGGCTCGGTGCAACCGGCCAGCGCGCACTCCCCCGCCGGTGCCTCGCCGGGCCCGGTGGCCGGCTCTGCCGCCCCGTCCGTCCCGGCGGGTACCCCGCCGCCGTCCGCGACCGGACCCGGCTGCCCGGCTCCGGCGCCCCCGGTGCCCGCCCCTGGCACGGGCGACTCGATGGTCCCGGATGCCGCCGGTTCGGGGGTCGCGGACCCGCCGGCGCTGTTGTCGCTGCTGTTCTCCCCGCTCACCCGCCCCACCATAGCGAAACTTTCGCTTCGCGTGTCGCTCAATGACTAACGCGACACGCGTAACGCGTAACGCCGATGCCGTTGTGGCTCCGGGATAATGACGCTTATCCTGGTGTGCATGATCATGAGCGGCGGGCGAAGCGCCACCGGCCTCGCAGGGACCCCCGGCGCACCACCCGGCGCGGGGGGAGCAGAGACCGGTCCGGAGGACGCGTTGGAAGGGACTGCTGTGCTCCCCGCGGCGACGGCGTCATCGGCTCCGGAGCCCGAGCCCGAGCCGGAGCCAGAACCGATCGGTCAGGCCGTCGCGCTACTGCCTGCGCTGCCGCCCGACGAACCGGGCGATCGCTACGGCCTGCGCTTGCTGACCGCCGCGTGGCTGCGCAGCCAGAGCAGCGACGCGACCCGCCGCGCCTACTACCGGGACCTGGCCGTATGGCTGGACTACTGCGCCCGCACCGGGCTGGACCCGCGTGCCGCGCGCCGCGCGGACATCGACGACTGGTCGGCGTCCATGACCGTCAGCGTCCGGGGCCGGACGCGCCCGCCGAGCGCCTCGACCCGGGCGCGCCGGCTGGCGGCCGTCTCGTCCTGGTACACCTACCTGCAGTCCAACGACGTCACCGAGCGCAACCCGACGTTGCTGGCCAAGCGACCGACCAGCGCGCAGATCGCCGCGGCCGCGCGCAAGGCCCCGACCCTCAGCGTCACCGAGACCGCGCTGCTCCTCGACACCGCCGAGAGCCGCGCGGTCGACCTGGGCACCGAGGCGGCATGGCGGGACGCGGCCGTGACCGCCCTGCTGTTCTACACGGCGCTACGGGTGTCGGCGTTCACCGGCGCGGACCTGGCCGATCTCGGCACAGAGGCCGGTTACCGGGTGCTGTGGCACAGCGCCAAGGGAAAGGGACCAGGCGGCCGGGACTACGTTCGGCTGGACGGTGAGCTCTGCAGGGTTCTGGACGCGTACCTTTCCGTCCGCGCCGCCCGGCACGCCGGCCGCTCGTGCCCGCCCGGACCGCTGCTGGTCACCACCCCGCACCCGTTCGACAGGTCCAAGCCCGGCGACAAGCGACTCACCCAGCGCGACGTCACCAACATCCTGCGCCGGCAGGCGCGCCTCGCCGGGTTGCCGGCCGCGTCACGGCTCAGCCCGCACAGCGGCCGCCGAACCGTCATCACCACCCTGCTCGGCAACGACGTCCCGCTGGCCAAGGTGCAGGATCTGGCCGGGCACGCCGACCCCCGCACCACGCGCGGCTACGACGACACCAACCACAAGCTCGCCTCCTCGCCCGTCACCGACCTCACCCGCATCCTCGCCCGCCACCGCTCCGCATCGCCCGAACCGGTGCGACGTGACGCGGAGCAGTGATGGCAGGGCGATGGAGCGTCCGGCGGACGAGGCCGGTGAGCCGAGCGGCCGGTCGCGCTGGAGCCGTCTCGACCGGCGGGCCATAGCCACGGCGCGCAGACCTTCCCGGTCTGGACGCCCCTCGGCCGGCACCGCCGCGGGGGAAGCGGTCGCCGTAGCGGTCGAGGGCGCTCCCTGGAGACCGTTGAGCGCTGGAGACCGTTGAGCCGGCCGCCGGGTTGATGTGCCACCGGGCGATCTCGAGGGCGGCCACCCGGACGAACCCGTCCACCGCGCCGTCGGCCGTGGACGAGCGCCGCGCCGTCGAGGTCGTGCCGACGGCGTGGCCGCCGGCCGGATACCGGCCGTCCGGCGGCCGGTCACGGCAGCGGGCGGCTCCTCACCGGCCCCTGCGCTTGTAGGTGCGGACGGACAGGGGGACGAACACCGCCAGCAGCGCGGCCGACCAGAGCAGGACGGCGGCCACGGGATGCGCGAGCGGCCAGGCGACGTCGCCGGTCGGGACGCCCGGATTGCCGAAGAGCTCGCGGGCGGCGGCGGTGAGCGCGCTCACCGGGTTCCAGTCGGCCAGGAACCGCAGCCACGCGGGCATGCCGTCGGTCGGGACGAACGAGTTCGACAGCATCGTGAACGGCAGGAACAGCGGCACCATCTGGTCGGCGACCTGCTCGTTCTTCACGACCAGGCCCACGTAGACGCCCACCCAGCCCAGCGCGTACCGCAGCACCGCGATGAGCAGGAAGGCCTCGGCCGCCGGCAGCAGGCCGCGATGCGGCTGCCAGCCCACCAGCAGGCCCGCCCCCACCATGATGCCCAGGGACAGCAGGCCCGTCAGCATGTCGGCGCCGGCATGCCCGAACGGCACCGCCGTCCGCGCCATCGGCATGGAGCGGAACCGGTCCATCACGCCGCGGGACGCGTCGGTGGCCACCCGCACCGTGACGCCCATCACGGCCGAGAAGGTCACCATCGAGAACAGCCCGGGCATGAGGTACTCGCGGTAGTCGCCGCCGCCCGGCACCTGGATCGCGCTGCCGAACACGTACCCGAACAGCACCACCATGACGGCCGGGAAGATCAGCGCGGCGATGATCTCCCCGGGCTCTTGGCGCACCCGTCCGAGCTCGCGGCCGATGAGGGTCAGCCCGTCGGTGACGGTCCAGCGCAGGCGGTGGCGGGGCGGCGCGGTGAGGGCGGTCACTGGACGGGCTCCTTACGGTCGGTGAGGCGCAGGAACACCTCGTCGAGGGTGGGACGGCGCAGGCTGACGTCGGCGGCGGCGACCCCGGCGCGGTCGAGTTCGCGGACGATGTCGGCGAGCCGGTGGCCGTCGCCGGGCAGGGCGACGCTGAGCCGGTCGGCGCCGGTCATCGCGGGGTCGGTCCCGGCGAGGGCGTTCAGGACGGCCGCCGCCGGGCGCAGCGCGCCGGGGTCGTCGAGGACGACGTCGAGGCGGTCCCCGATCGTGGCCTTCAGCTCGTCGGGGCTTCCCGTGGCGATCACCCGCCCGTGGTCGATGACGGCGATGTCGTCGGCCAGCCGGTCGGCCTCCTCCAGGTACTGCGTGGTGAGCAGCACCGTGGTGCCGTCCGCCACCAGTTCGCGGACGCTGTCCCAGATCTCGCCGCGGCTGCGCGGGTCCAGGCCGGTGGTCGGCTCGTCCAGGAACAGCACCTCGGGGCGCAGGATGAGGCTGGCGACCAGGTCGAGGCGGCGCCGCATGCCGCCGGAGTAGCCGGCGACCTGGCGGTCGGCGGCGTCCAGCAGCCCGAAGCGCTCGAGCAGCTCGTCGGCCCGCCGGTGCGCCTCGCGCCGGGACAGGTGGTAGAGCCGCCCGAACATGCGCAGGTTGCCGCGGCCGGTGAGCTTCTCGTCGACGGCGGCGTACTGGCCCGCGAGCCCGATCCTGGCCCGTACCTCGTCGGACTCGCGGACGACGTCGTGCCCGGCGATGCGGGCGTGCCCGGCGCCGGGGTCGGACAGCGTCGCCAGGATGCGCACCGCGGTCGTCTTCCCCGCGCCGTTCGGCCCGAGCACGCCGCAGACCGTCCCTCTCGGGACGCTCAGGTCCAGGCCGCGCAGCGCGTGTGTGTCGCCGAAGGATTTGTGCAGCCCCTCGGCGACCACGATCGGATCAGCCATGATCCCTCCAATTGGGTACCGTGTACGTGGTCATGACGGTGAGCGTAAGCCACTGAGTACTGCGTACGCAACAGAGGAGGCGGCAGGGGTGTCCGACGCCGAGTACGTGAACATCTGGATGCGGCCCGAGCGCCAGGCTCGCGGGCCGCGGCCGGCCTACAGCCGCGCCCAGATCACGGAGGCCGCGATCCGCATCGCCGACGCCGAGGGGATCGAGGCCGCCACCATGCGGCGGATCGCCGCCGAGATCGGCGCGGGCGCGATGTCGCTCTACCGGTACGTCCCCGGCCGCGACGACCTCGTCGAGCTCATGGCCGACCGCCTGATGGGCGAGATCGATCTGGAGGGCGTGCCGTCCGGCGACTGGCGCGCGGATCTGACCCGTTACGCCGACGGGGTGCGCGCGATGTGGCTGCGGCATCCGTGGATCGCCGCGGTGCACCGGTCGCTGCCCGGCTTCGGCCCCAACCAGCTGCGCGTGATCGAACGGGTGACGGGGATCCTCGACCCGCATGTCTCCATCGACGAGAACCTCAGCCTCATGTCCATCCTGACCGGGTACGTCGAGAGCGCGGTCCGCGAGGAGATCAGCCAGGCCGAGGAGGTCCGCCGCAGCGGGCTCACCCCGGCGGAGTGGATGGCGCGGAGCTCCCCCCGCGTCCAGCGGCTGGTGGAGAGCGGCGAGTATCCGATGTTCACCAAGATCGTGCTGGAGGCGCGCCAGCCGCATCTCGCCGCCGGCGACCAGTTCAGGTACGGACTGGAGCTCGTCCTCGACTGCGTGGCCGCGGCCATTTCGTCACCGGGCGCCCCTCCCCTCCCGCGTGACGAAACTTTCGTCACGGCGCCCTCCTGTGACGAAACAACGGACGGCGCCGCCCCGGCCGCCCCGGCCGCCGCGTGCCCCGTGTGCGGCGACGCCGTCCCCGAAACCGCGACCGGACGTCCCCGCAGGTACTGCTCGCGCGCGTGCCGGCAGAGCGCCTATCGCGCCCGGAAAAGAACCTGATCCCCCGAGACGGAAGAGCGCCCCTGGAGCCCTCCGCTCCAGGGGCGCCGCCCCTCTGTGATCGCAGGCTTCCTCGGGACGCGCGCGGCCCCGGTGATGGGCTCCTGTCCCGCCCGGGGGGCGAGGCCCCCGGACGCAACGCGGAGCGATCCCCGCCTCCGGGCGGCCACGCCGGACGCTCGGGTGGCATCGCCGGAACCCACCGGACGACCAGCAGAGCCGAGGGGCGCGCCCGTCCCCGGCCGCGTTCGCCGGCCGAGAAGGGGCGCAGCGCCTACCCGCTCGCCGATGCCACGATCACTCCCGGCGTCCGCGCCCCCGGGAACTGCGGTGCGGACTGCGTCGAGGGCGGGGCGGGCGCGTCACCCGACGGCGGTCCCTTCGAGTTCGACCATCAGGACGGGGATCGCCAGCCGTGTCACCCCGAGCATCGTGGTGGTCGGTGCCGCCTTGGCGGCGCCCAACCGCCCCGCCAGGATGCCGTAGTGCTGGAAGAGCGCGTCGACGTCGGTGGTGTAGACGTTGAGCCGGACGAGGTCCGCCAGGGACATGCCGGCCTCGCCGAGGACGGCCTCCAGGTTGTCGAGGCTCAGCGTCAGCTGCGCCGCCATGTCACCGGCGTGCTGCGGCTCGCCCGCGCCGCTCATCGCGGTCTGCCCGGAGCAGTACAGCGTCCGGGCGTGCCCGGAGACGATCTCGCCCTGGTTGTATCCCATCTCCAGCGACCACGGCCACGGGTTGACCGCCGTTCGTTCCACTGCCATATCGGCTCCGTTCGATTCGTCGTCAGGACGTACGTCCGTCGGTTCGGCAGCCGCCATGCTCGGCGGCGTGCAGTTGAGCCTTCCGGAAATACACGACATCTTTCGTCGTGTATTTCGATAGGTTCTTCGCATGCGCGCCGACCGCCTGGTCTCGCTGGTCCTGCTGCTGCGCCGGCACGGCCGGATGACCGCGCCCGCCCTGGCCCGCGAGCTGGAGGTGTCCACCCGCACCGTGCTGCGCGACATCGAGGCGCTGTCCGCGGCCGGAGTCCCCGTCTACGCCGAACGCGGCCGGCACGGAGGGTTCGCGCTGCTGCCCGGTTTCCGGACCGAGCTCACGGGACTGAACCACGACGAGGCCATCGCCCTGCTGGCCGCCGGATCGGGACGCGGCGAGCAGGTGTTCGGCCTCGGCTCGGCGCTCGCTTCGGCGATGCGCAAAGTGCTCGACGCGCTGCCGGAGGACCATCGGACCACCGCGAGCGACGCGGCCCGGCGGATCCTCGTCGACCCGGAGACCGACCTGCTGTCGCACCGGCTGGCCACCGAAGAGGTGCCCGACACCACGATGATCGTGGTCCGGCGCGCGGTGCTGTCCGGACGCAGGCTGCGCATCCGCTACGCGGCCGCGGGACGGGCACCGCAGTGGCGGACGGTGGACCCGATCGGCCTGGTCACCGTGCGCGACCGGGGTTACCTGCTGGCCACGAGATCCGGCGAGGACCGCACCTACCGGCTGTCGCGGGTGTCGGCCGCCGAGGAACTGCCCGAACCGGCGCAGCGACCGGCCGAGGTCGATCTCGAGCGGCTCTGGCGGGAACGCTGCGAGCGGTTCCTGTCCGGCAGCGACCAGATCACCGTGCTGGTACGGGTGAATCCGGCGCGGCGGGAGCAGCTGCTGAACACCGCGCTGGCCGTCCGGGCCGAAGAACCCGACGCGGACGGCTGGCTGCGGCTGCGGGCGACCTTCCAGGACTCATGGCACGCCGAATGGGCGTTGTGGCAGCTCGGCACGAACGCCGAAGCCCTGAGCCCGCCGTCGTTGCGCGCCGCGATACGCGACCGCGCCGCCGCGATCGCCACCCGCTACGGGGACCCGTCCCTCAGCTAGTGGACGGCGGGCCCGGAGCGCTCGCCGCCGGAGGGCTCGCGACGCCGTCCGACCGCGGGACGTTCGATCCGCCGGTGACCGCGCGCCGGGAGTGCGCCCAGGACGGCCGGGCCGGTCATGCACTCGCTTCGGCGATTCGCCCGGCCGCACGAACGTCCGCCCTGCCCGTGTGCAGGTAAAGAGCACGGCCCTCGCCGTCGTCTCCCAGAAACGCCACGGGCCCGGGGCCCGGCTCCGCGGGGAGATAGGAGCTCCCCCGCCAGCCGAGCAGCTCCGTCCGGTACGGCTCGTCGCCCGCGTCCACCGCCAGGCCGAGGGGAACTTGCTCGAGCCACAGCCGTCCCCGTTCGTCCCCGCTCACCGTGGTCTCGCTCGTGCTCGACAGGTAGACGCTTGCGGCGCGCCCGGCGTCCGGGCGCGCCGCGTGATCCGGGACGGGCTCGGCGGGCGACTCGACGACCCTGCCGAGGATCTCCCTCATCAGCGGCTTGCGGTCGCCGCCGTTGGTGAAGATCGCCACGAAGTCATGCCCAGCGGGGTGAACAGGTGGTCGCGCATGCACCGGTCGAACGGCTCGCCCCGTACGACCTCGACGATGCGGGTCCTCGATCTCCATTTTCGTCCGTCTCACCGTAGACGCCGGGGGTCTCCGAACGGCTCCGCCGAGAGCCGGGCGGTCGGCGGCGCACCACGGCCCGTGCCATCGGGTCGGGGGCGGCGGCTGAAGGGTGCGGAGGTCTGGGTCATCGTCGGTTTCCTCCTCGGAGTCGGAGGGGGCGTGTCCGTGCCCGTCAGGCGTAGTGGCGGTAGACGGGCCGGGCGACGCAGGCGGGTTTGTCGGAGCCCTCGATCTCGATGGTGAAGTCGCAGGTCATCTGGACGCCGTTGCCGGGAACGTCGGTCACCTCGGCGACCGTGGCGGCCAGCCGGATGCGGGCGCCGACGCGGACGGGGCTGGGGAAGCGGACCTTCTCCAGGCCGTAGTTGATGCTCATCTTCGTGCCCTGGACGGTCAGCAGGCCGTTGAACAGCGGGATGACCAGCGACAGGGTGAGGTAGCCGTGGGCGATGGTGCCGCCGAACGGGCTGCCGGCGGCCCTGGCGGCGTCGACGTGGATCCACTGGTGGTCGTCGGTGGCGTCGGCGAAGGTGTCCACCCGTTCCTGGGTGATCTCGAGCCAGTCGCTGCGGCCGAGGTCCTTGCCGGCGAGGGCCTTGATCTCGTCGAGTCCGGTGGCGGTGATCACGGGTTCTCCTCGGGGGTGAGGTTCAGCAGGCGGGCGGCGTTGTGCTTGAGGATCTTGGGGCGGACCTCGGGCTTGAGCTGGAGCCTGTCGAAGTCGGCCAGCCAGCGGTCGGGGGTGATGACGGGGAAGTCGGACCCGAACAGCACCTTGTCCTGGAGCAGGCTGTCGGCGTACCGGACGAGCTGGGGCGGGAAGTACTTGGGCGACCAGCCCGACAGGTCGATGTACACGTGCGGCTTGTGGACGGCGACGGCGAGGGCCTCGTCCTGCCAGGGGAACGACGGGTGCGCCAGGATGATGCGCAGGTCGGGGAAGTCGACCGCGACGTCGTCGACGAGCATGGGGTCGGAGTACTTGAGGCGGATGCCGCCCCCTCCGCGGACCCCCGCGCCGATGCCGGTCTGCCCGGTGTGGAACAGGGCCGGGACGCCGAGTTCCTCGATCGCCTCGTAGAGCGGGTAGGCCATCGGGTCGTCGGGGGCGAACGCCTGGATGCTCGGGTGGAACTTGAACCCGCGCACGCCGTGCTCGGCGACCAGCCGGTGGGCCTCGCGGACCCCGGCCCTGCCCTTGTGCGGGTCGACGCTCGCGAACGGGATCAGCACGTCGGGGTGTTCGGCGCAGCCTTCGGCGACCTCCTCGTTGGCGATGCGCGGCCATCCGGTGGCGTGCTCGGCGTCGACGGTGAACACCACCGCCGCCATCTTCCGCTCCCGGTAGTAGGCGGCCATCTCGCCGATGGACGGCTGCCGGTGGCCGTGGGCCTTGAAGTGCTCCTCCGACGCGCCGAACAGTTCGGGGGCGAGCGAGCGGTGCCCGGTCTTGGAGATCTCGGCGTGGGTGTGGACGTCGATCGCGGTGAGTTCGGCGACGTTCATCGCGGGCGTGTGCGTGCCGGGCATGTCAGGCGCCCGGGGCCTTGGGCGCGGGGACGCCGTAGGTCTCCGGTTCGGCGCCCACGCCGGTGTGCCACTGCTCGGCGATCGCGTCGGCGCTCCACCCGCCGTCGGCGAACGCGACGGCCTTCTCCGCCGGGTGGGACCACAGCGCGAGCCGGTCGCCGCCGATCCCGATCGCCTGCCCGGTGACGTCCTTGGACGCCTGCGAGGCCAGGAACGTGACGAGCCCGGTGGCGTCCTGAGGGGTGCCCAGACCCTCGTCCTTGCGCAGCCGGTCGGGGAACGGGGCGCCGGTGCGCTCGGACTCGGCGATGGCCGGGGCGAACGCCGGGATCGTCTTGGTCATCTCGGTCGCCGCGACCGGGACCACCGCGTTCACGGTGATCTCGGCGCGGGCCAGTTCCATCGCCCAGGTGCGCGCCATCGCCACGATCCCGGCCTTGGCCGCCGCGTAGTTGCTCTGCCCGAAGTTGCCGCGCTGCCCCGCCGGCGACCCGACCAGCACGATCCGGCCGCCGGTCCCCTGCTCGCGCATCCGCACCGCGGCCGCCCGCGCGCAGGTGAACGTTCCGCGCAGGTGCACGCCGATCACCGCGTCGAAGTCGTCGTCGGTCATCTTCCACAGCACCCGGTCGCGCAGGATGCCGGCGTTGGTCACCAGGACGTCCAGGCCGCCGAACGCCTCGACGGCCGCGTGCACGAGCGTCTCGGCGGTCTCGGCGTCCCCGACCGCCGCCGCCACGCCGATGGCGCGGCCCCCCGCGGCGGTGATCTTGCCCACCGCCACGTCCACCGCCTCGCGGTCGACGTCATTGACCACCACCGCGGCGCCCGCGGCGGCGAGCGCCTCGGCGTAGGCGAGGCCCAGGCCGCGCCCGCTCCCGGTCACGATCGCCCGTCTGCCGTCCAGCCGCATGCCGCACCCTCCCAAAGACCGACAGGTTTCCTGCTGGTTTGCAGTCTCCGCGTCGAACAGGTTTCCTGTCAATCGTCTAGGCTGGATCCGTGACGGGAACACGGCCGCGGGACGAGGGCGGCGACAGCGCGGCGGGCGGGCGGCGACCGGCCGGGGGCAGGGCGGCGCCGTCGCTGCTCTACATGGTCAAGCGGCTGGAACTCGCCGTCCGGTCGAACCTGGACGACATCGTCCGCCCGGCGGGCGTCACCGCGCTGCAGTACACCGCCCTCACGGTGCTGGAACGGCACGACGGCCTGTCCGCGGCCCAGCTCGCCCGCGACTCCTTCGTCACCGCCCAGTCCATGGCCGACATGGTGCGCGCCCTGGAGCGGCGCGGCCTCGTCCGCCGCGAGCGCAACCCGGCCAGCCGCCGGGAACTGCTCATCCACCTCACCGATGCCGGGCGCGCACTGCTGGCCGACCTCGCCGGGCCGGTCCGCCGCCTCGAGGAACGCATGATCGACGAGCTGACCGCGCGGCAGGAGGAGCAGTTCCGGCGGGCCCTGTCGAGCGCCTGGCGCGCATTGTCCTGAACGCGCTCACCGGACGGCCCGCGCGAGCGCCGCGTCGAGGATCTCCAGCGCCTCGCGAACCTGGTCGCCGGTGATGGTGCAGGGCGGCACGAGGTGCACGCGGTTGGCGTTGGGCAGCGGCAGCAGCCCCCGTTCCCGGCATTCGGCGGTCACCGCGGCGACCGCGGCGTCCGGCAGCGGCGCGCGGGTGCCGCGGTCGGCGACCAGCTCGACGGCCCAGAACACGCCCGTCCCCCGCACCTCGCCGATGACCTCGTGGCGGCTCTCCAGGTCCGCCAGGCCGGGAGCGATCACCTCCGCCCCGAGGGCGGCGGCGCGCCCCACCACGTTCTCGTCCTCCATCGCGGTGAGGGTCGCGACGGCGGCGGCCGCGGCGAGCGGGTGGCCCGAGTAGGTCAGCCCGCCCGGGTACGGGCGGTCCCCGAACGTGTCGGCGACGGCGGCGGAGAGGATCACGCCGCCGAGCGGGACGTAGCCGGAGTTGACGCCCTTGGCGAAGGTGATCAGGTCCGGCCTCAGGCCGAACAGGTCGATCGCGAGCCAGGCGCCGGCCCTGCCGAACCCGGCCATGACCTCGTCGGCGATCAGCAGGATGCCGTGTTCGTCGCACAGGTCACGGACGCCCGCGAGGTAGCCGGGCGGCGGCATCAGGACGCCCGCGGTGCCGGGGATCGTCTCCAGGACGATCGCCGCGATCGTCGCCGGGCCCTCGGCCTCGACCGTCCGGCGCAGGTGGGCCAGCGCGCGCTCGGACTCCTGCTCGGGCGTCGAGGCGTGGAACTCGCTGCGGTACAGGTAGGGGCCGAAGAAGTGGACGACTCCGGAGGTGGCGGTGTCGTTCGGGACGCGCCTCCAGTCGCCGGTCAGGTTGATCGCGGTCTGGGTGCCGCCGTGGTACGACCGGTAGGCGGCCAGCACCTTCGGCCGGCCGGTGTGCAGCCGCGCCATCCGGACGGCGTGCTCGTTGGCGTCGGCGCCGCCGTTGGTGAAGAACACGCGGTCCATTCCCTCGGGCGCGCGTGCGGCGATCAGCCGGGCGGCTTCCGAGCGCCGGTCGTTGGCGTGCTGCGGCGCGACCGTGCACAGCCGGGCGGCCTGTTCCTGGATCGCCGCGACGACCTTGGGGTGGCCGTGCCCGAGGTTGGTGTAGACGAGCTGGGAGGTGAAGTCCAGGTAGCGGACGCCGTTCTCGTCCCAGACGTGCGCCCCTTCGGCCCCGGTCAGGACCATCGGATCGAGCCGGTTCTGCGCGGACCAGGAGTGGAAGACGTGCCGGCGGTCGAGTTCGCGGGTGCGCGACATCCTGCGTCCTTTCAGCGGTTGCTCGGGAAGGCGAGCCCGACGCCGCCGGACGGCGCGGCGGCGGGATCGGGCCACCGCGAGGTGACGACCTTGGTCCGGGTGAAGAAGCGGACGCCGTCGACGCCGTAGGCGTGCGCGTCGCCGAACAGGGACGACTTCCAGCCCCCGAAGGAGTGGAAGGCGGCCGGGACGGGGATCGGGACGTTGATCCCGACCATGCCGACCCGCACGTCGTGCTCGAAGGCGCGCGCCGTGGCGCCGTCCCGCGTGAAGATCGCCGTGCCGTTGCCGTGGTCGTTGCCGTTGACGAGCTCCAGGGCCTCGGCGTAGGTCCGGACGCGCACGACGCTCAGCACCGGGCCGAAGATCTCGTCGGTGTAGACGGACATGCCGGGGGTGACGCGGTCGAGCAGGGTCGGGCCGAGCCAGAACCCGCCGGCGTCCCCGTCGGGCTCGGCGGACCGCCCGTCGACGGCGACGGTCGCGCCCGCGGCCTCGCCCTCGGCCACGTAGGAGGCGACGCGGTCGCGGTGCTCGCGGGTCACGAGCGGTCCCATGTCGGCGTCCCCGCTGCCGTCGCCGATGCGCAGCGAACGCGTCCGCGACGCGATCTTCTCGACGAGCTCGTCGGCGGCGTCGCCGACCGCGACGACGACGCTGACGGCCATGCAGCGTTCGCCCGCGGAGCCGAAGCCGGCGTTGACGGCCGCGTCGGCGGCGCCGTCGAGGTCGGCGTCCGGCATGACCACCATGTGGTTCTTCGCGCCGCCGAGGGCCTGGACGCGCTTGCCCGCCTTCGCGGCGCGCTCGTAGACGTACCGGGCGACGGGCGTGGAGCCGACGAAGCTGACGGCGGCGACGTCCGGGTGGTCGACGAGCGCGTCGACGGCCGTCTTGTCGCCCTGGACCACGGTGAAGACGCCGTCCGGCAGGCCCGCCTGCTTCCACAGTTCCGCCGTCCACAGGGACGCGGACGGGTCCTTCTCGCTCGGCTTGAGCACGACGGCGTTGCCGGCGGCGATGGCGATCGGGAAGAACCACATCGGCACCATCGCCGGGAAGTTGAAGGGGCTGATGATCCCGACGACGCCGAGCGGCTGCCGGATGTCGCGGACGTCCACGCCGGCCGAGACGTTCGCGGACGCGTCGCCCTTCAGCAGGTGGCCGAGCCCGCAGGCGAACTCGACGACCTCCAGGCCGCGGGCGACCTCGCCGAGCGCGTCGGAGCGGACCTTGCCGTGCTCGGCGGTGATCAGCGCGGCGAGCTCGTCCTTGCGCTCGTCGAGGAGCTGCCGGAACGCGAACAGGACGCGGGTCCGGGCGGCGAGCGTGGTGGCCGCCCATGCCCGGCCGGCCTCGGCGGCGCCCGCGACGGCCGCGTCGACGTCCGCGGGTTCGGCGAGGACGACCTCGGAGGCGACCCGTCCGGTCGCGGGGTTCGTCACCGGGGCCCGGCGCCGTCCCGTCCCTGCGCTGCGGCGGCCTGCGATCCAGTGCGTGACGAGGGTGCTTCGAGGTGTGGGCATGCCGGGAGTCTTACACCCGCACAATGGGACGTCAGCCGACGATATGTCGCTTACCGGATCAGATGGGCGACACTATGGTAACGAGCCGAGAGGAGCGCCCGGGGGGCTGACGGTGGCGGACGTCCTGGACCTGCCGGCGGCGCGCGCCGGGCTGCCCGAGGTCCTCACGGGCGCCGGCCGGCTCGACCGGAGCGTGCGGTGGGTGCACGTCAGCGACATACCGAACGTCAGCGAGGTCCTCGCCGGGCACGGGCTCGTGCTGACGACCGGGCAGGCCATGGCGGGATCGGCGCGGTCTGCGGTGGCGCTGGTGGAGCAGCTCGCGCAGGCCTCCGCGGCCGGGCTCGTCGTGGAGCTCGGCGCGTCCTATCCGCGGGTCCAGCCGGAGGCGGTCGCGCGGGCGGAGGAACTCGGGCTGCCGCTGGTGTGCCTGCACGCGCAGGTCCGGTTCGTCGAGGTGACCGAGGCCGCGCACCGCCGCCTCGGCGACCGCCTCGGCCTGCTCCGGGGCGTGGACCAGGACGCCACTGCCGGAGTCGGTCAGGTAGTAGGCCAGCCTGGCGCCGGTCAGGCGCGTGTTGAGCGGGACGAACACCGCGCCGAGGGCGCCCGCGCGAACAGCGTCTCCAGGAACGCCGGGTGGTTGGGGCCGCAGTAGGCGACCCGGTCGCCGGGCTTCACGCCCAGTGCGCGGAGCGCGTACGTCGGCCGTGCCGTTCCGTGGACGATCGCGATTTTCCCGGGGGTCTTGCGGGCGCGCCGGGACGTCCAGGAGCCGATGCCCTGGTTGCGCATGCCGGTCACCCTTCCTCGACGAGGCCGAGGGCCCGCCGGACCCGGTCGGGCGTCCGTCCCCCGATCCGCAGGCGGGACGGGCGCGCGCCGCCCACCGTGATCTCCCGCGTGACCGGATCGCCGGGCACTGCGCTCCACGGGTCGCCGCCGGCCGGCGCCTCGATGACGTACTCGGGGAAGTCGCTGCCGGTGAGGTCGAGCGCGAGCCGGTGCCCGGCGCGCAGCCGGTAGGCGACGCTCTGCAGGTCCACGACGGCGTCCGCGTCCGCCGGCGGCGCGCCGGGCCGGATCTGCCCCTTGGCGAGGACGCCCGGGCGGCCGGTCCGGCCGCCCGGGCGTTCGCCGCTACTCAGTCGACGGCGCTCATCACGTGCTTGACGCGGGTGTAGTCCTCGAACCCGTACATCGACAGGTCCTTGCCGTGGCCGGAGTGCTTGAACCCGCCGTGCGGCATCTCGGCGACGAACGGGATGTGGGTGTTGATCCACACGCAGCCGAAGTCGAGCTTGGCCGACATCCGCATCGCCCGCGCGTGGTCGCGCGTCCACACCGACGACGCGAGCCCGTACTTCACGTCGTTGGCGCACCGGACGGCCTCGTCCTCGCCGGTGAAGGACTGCACGGTGATGACCGGCCCGAAGATCTCGGTCTGGCTGGCCTCGTCGTGCTGCCGCAGCCCGGACACCACGGTGGGGGCGTAGAAGTAGCCGCGGTCGCCGACCCGGTGCCCGCCGTGGTGGACGGTCGCGTGGCCGGGCAGCCGGTCGACCATGCCGGCGACGCGCGCGAGCTGGTCGGCGTTGTTGAGGGGCCCGTAGGCGGCATCCGGGTCGGACGGCCCGGCGGTGCGGGCGGCGCGGGCCCGCTCGGCCAGCGCGGCGACCAGCTCGTCGTGGACGTCGGCGGCGACGAGCACCCGGCTGGCGGCGGTGCAGTCCTGCCCGGCGTTGAAGTACGCGGCGGCCGCGATGCCCTCGGCGGCCGCGGCGATGTCGGCGTCGGCGAACACCACGACCGGCGCCTTGCCGCCGAGCTCGAGATGGGTGCGCTTGAGGTCGGCGGCGGCCGCCCCGGCGACCTCCATCCCGGCCCGGACCGACCCGGTGATCGACACCATGTCGGGCCGCGGATGCGAGACCAGCGCGCGGCCGGTGTCGCGGTCGCCGCACACCACGTTCAGGACGCCCGGCGGCAGGAACTCCGCGCAGATCTCGGCCAGCAGCGCGGTCGAGGCGGGGGTGGTGTCGGACGGCTTGAGCACCACCGTGTTCCCGGCGGCGAGCGCGGGCGCGACCTTCCACACGGCCATCATCAGCGGGTAGTTCCAGGGGGTGACCTGCGCGCACACGCCGACGGGCTCGCGCCGCACGAACGAGGTGTGCCCCGCCGTGTACTCGCCGGCCGACCGTCCCTCCAGCACCCGCGCCGCCCCGGCGAAGAACCGGAACTGGTCCGCGCACAGGGGAACCTCCTCGGTGGCGGTGAGGGCGCGCGGCTTGCCGGTGTCCGCGCACTCGACGTCGATGAGCTCGTCGAGCCGGGCGTCGATCGCGTCCGCGATCCGCAGGAGGGCGCGCTGCCGCTCGGCGGGCGTCGTCCACCGCCAGGTCTCGAACGCGCGGGACGCCGCCTGCACGGCGGCGTCGACGTCGGCCCGGCCCGACAGCGGCGAGGTCGCGTAGACCTCCTCGGTCACCGGGTCGATGACGTCGAGCGTCCGGCCGTCGGCGGCGGCGCGCCGCTCGCCGTCCACGACGTTGGTGAATGTCGCCACCAGGTTCCTCCGTTGCTGATCCAGTTGCGCTACGAGCCTCAAACTATGAGATGAGTCGTGATAGCTGTCAATAACGACTGATATCGTCACCTTCTGGGGTGCGGTCTGCGGACGGCGCCCGGCCCGCCCGTGCCCTGCGATGATGCGGTCATGACCAGGAAGAGCTCACCCCTCCCCGACCTCGACGACATCTCGTGGCAGATCATCGAGCAGTTGCAGCAGGACGGCCGGCGTTCCTACGGGGCCATCGCGAAGGCGGTCGGGCTCTCCGAGGCGGCCGTCCGGCAGCGCGTGCAGCGCATGATCGAGGCGGGCGTGATGCAGATCGTCGCCGTCACCGACCCGATGCGGGTCGGCGGGCGCCGGCAGGCGATGGTCGGGGTGAAGGTCGACGGGCCGCTGGAGCCCGTCGCGGCCGCCCTCTCGGAGATGCGGGAGACGATCTACGTCGTGCTGTGCGCCGGGTCCTACGACATCCTCTGCGAGGTCGTGTGCGACGACGACGCCCATCTCGCGGAGGTGCTGTCGACCGGCATCAGGTCGATCCCCGGGGTCGCGGGCACGGAGACGTTCGTCTACCTGCAACTGCGCAAGGAGAGCTACCAGTGGCGAGCACAGTGACGACGGAATCAGTCGCATAGAGCAGATTGAACGACTGAAGTAGTAGACATCGAGCGATTCGCCACTATATTGGTGGCATGCTGCGCGTTGTCGGAACTGATCCCGTACGTTCGCTCGTCGACGCCGAACCCGTCCCGTTCTGGCTCGACGACGCCGCGCGCCCGGCACCGTCCGCCGCGCTGGCCGGCGAGGAGCACTGCGACCTCGCCGTGGTCGGCGGCGGCTACTGCGGGCTGTGGACCGCACTGCTCGCCAAGGAACGCGACCCGGACCGCGACGTCGTGCTCATCGAGGCCCGCGAGATCGGCTGGGCCGCGTCCGGGCGCAACGGCGGCTTCTGCTCGTCCTCCCTCACCCACGGCCTCGGCAACGGCCTGGCCCGCTGGCCGGACGAGCTCGCCGAGCTGCAGCGGCTCGGGCGATCTACCACTTCGGCTCGCGGCTCTCCGGCGACCTCGACCAGCGCCCCGGCACCTTCCGGGTGCTCGCGGAGAACTTCTTCCACACGTTCCCCCAGCTCGAAGGCGTCCGGTTCACCCACACGTGGGGCGGCGCGATCGACACCTGCAGCCGGTTCACGGCGTTCTTCGGCACCGCCGCCCGCGGCCGCGTCGGCTACGCGCTCGGGCTTCACCGGCCTCGGCGTGGCCGCGACCCGGTTCGCCGCGCAGGTCGTCCTCGACCGGCTGGACGGCCTGGACACCCCGCGGACGCGCCTGCGGATGGTCCGCGGCAAGCCCGTCCCGTTCCCGCCCGAACCCCTCCGCTGGGCCGGCATCGAACTGACCCGGCGGTCCATGGCCCGCGCCGACCTCGACGGCGGCAGGCGCGGCCCGTGGCTGCGGACGATGGACGCGCTCGGCCTCGGCTTCGATAGCTGACCTGCCTCGACAGCCGCCCCGGACGACCCGAGAGGAACACATGTCGACCATCGACCATCTCTGGCTGCACTTCACCCGGCACTCCGACGCCGACGACCCGTCCGTCCCCGTGATCGTCCGCGGGGAGGGCGCCTACGTGTGGGACGACCGCGGCAGGCGCTACCTCGACGGCCTGGCCGGGCTGTTCGCCGTCCAGGTGGGGCACGGCCGGGAGGAGCTCGCCGAGGCCGCCGCCGAGCAGACGCGCAGGCTCGCCTACTTCCCGCTGTGGTCGCACGCCCACCCGGCCGCGATCGAGCTGGCCGACCGCCTCGCCGCCGCCGCGCCCGGCGACCTGGACCGCGTGTTCTTCACCGTCAGCGGCGGCGAGTCGGTCGAGACCGCGTGGAAGCTGGCCAAGCAGTACTTCAAGCTGACCGGCAGGCCCCGCAAGCACAAGGTGATCAGCCGCTCGCTCGCCTACCACGGCACCTCGCAGGGCGCCCTGTCGATCACCGGGATCCCGGGCGCGAAACAGGACTTCGAGCCGCTCGTGCCGAGCACGATCCGGGTGCCGAACACCAACTTCTACCGCGCGCCCGAACACGCCGACGACCTCGAGGCGTTCGGCCGTTGGGCCGCCGACCGCATCGAGGAGGCCATCGAGTTCGAGGGCCCCGACACCGTCGCGGCGGTCTTCCTCGAGCCCATGCAGAACACCGGCGGCTGCTTCCCGCCGCCGCCCGGCTACTTCGCCCGCGTCCGCGAGATCTGCGACCGGCACGACGTCCTGCTGGTGTCCGACGAGGTCATCTGCGCGTTCGGCCGGCTCGGCCACGCCTTCGGCGCCGAACGCTACGGCTACCGTCCCGACATCATCACCACCGCCAAGGGCCTCACCTCCGGGTACGCCCCGCTCGGCGCCGTCCTCGCCGACGAACGGCTGATGGAGCCGTTCCGCCGCGACGGCGCCACGTTCATGCACGGCTCCACCTACGGCGGGCACCCGGTCTCCTGCGCGGTGGCGCTCGCGAACCTCGACGTGCTCGAACGCGAAGGGCTCTACGGCCACGTGCGCGCCGCCGAGCCGGCGTTCCGCGCGACCCTCGAGAAGCTCACCGACCTGCCCATCGTCGGCGACGTCCGCGGCGGCGGGTTCTTCTACGGGATCGAGCTGGTCAAGGACAAGGCGACCCGGGAGACGTTCACGGCCGAGGAGTCCGAACGCATCCTGCAGGGGCATGTGTCGGCGAAGCTGTTCGAGTCCGGCCTGTACTGCCGCGCCGACGACCGCGCGGAACCGGTCGTCCAGCTCGCGCCGCCGCTGATCTGCGGGCAGGAGCAGTTCGACGAGATGGAGCAGATCCTGCGCGACGCGCTCACGAGCGCGTCGCGACTGCTGTAGGCGGCCCCTGACCTGCTTCGGACGATGAGCACCGGATTCGCCTCACCGTGATGGCGGCCACACCGTCAGGGCGTCGGGTCGCGCCGCGACACCCAGGGCGCGCGTCGGCGTCTCGGGAGCCGCCATCGTGCGGGGTTCACTTGGGGGCGGTCGCGACCAGCCGGACGGCCAGGCCGGTGAAGACGGTGCCGCTGAAGATGTTCAGGGCACGGGCGGCGCGGTGGCTGCGCTTGAGCAGATCGGCCAGGCGCCCCGACAGCAGGCCCACCAGGGCGTCCACGGCCAGCCCGATCGCGACCAGGGTGGCACCGAGGATCATGAACTGCACGGCGGTGTGGCCGAGGGCGGGGTTCACGAACTGCGGCAGGAACGCGATATTGAACAAGATCACCTTGGGGTTGAGGAGATTGGTGATGGCGCCCTGCCAGAAGGCCCGCATGCGCTTGGGGCTGCCGGCCGGCGCCCCGTCGGCGCCGTCGATCTCTCCGGGGTCCCGGAAGGCCTTGACCGCGAGATAGAGCAGGTACGCGGCGCCGACCCAGCGCAGCACGTGGTAGAGCGTCGGCAGGGCGGCGAACAGGGCCGACAGTCCCAGCATGGCCGCGACCGCGTGCACCGTCGCGCCGAAGGCCACACCGAGCGCGGCCATCACACCGGTGGCGGGTCCGCCCCGGCCGCCCATGGCGACGACGAACATCATGTCGGGCCCGGGCGTCACGCAGAGGGCCAGCGCGGCGACGACGAATGCTGCGAACAACGAGATGTCGATCATGGGGTGGATTGTCGTCGAACCGGTCGGTGCCCCGGTAGGGCTTTTCGCGACGGCGCGCGGACGAGCACTGCGGCCGCGCGGGCACCGCGGTGAGCCGTCCGCTCGGCGAGTCGGGCGATGCCCCGCCCGGCCACAGCGCCACCGGGACCGGCACAGGCCCGGTGGCGTTCGCCACCGGGCCCTCCGGGCGGACGGGTCAGCGCTTCGTGATCCGGTAGACCCGCCGGGCCTCGCGGTCGGTGATGGGACGGTCGAGGAACATCAGGTCGTCCATCCGGCAGTCGCACGGGTTGGCCTCGGCGTCGTCCTGCGGGAAACTGCCGCCGATCTTGATGCCGCGGGGGTCGGTGGCGGACGTGACGTCGGGTTCGGGGGGCCCGTCGAGCCGCCAGGGGTCGCCGGAGCGGGTGTAGAAGCCCGGGAGCGGCTCGCCGTTCTTGTAGAGGCTCATCGCCCCGGTGTCGTAGTCGAACGTGGCGGTCAGGTGCACCCACGTGTTCTGCGGCAGGATCGAGCGCCAGTCCTCGCGGGCGGCGAACGTCTGCGAGGATCCGCCGTCCACGCGGCGGCCGAGGGCGACGACGCGCAGCTCGCCGGAGACGTCGATGACCTCCAGCAGGGCGCGGACGGCGTGGCCGTCGGAGTCGCCGGTGAGCACGCCCGACAGGCCGATCGCGTTGTACCGGTCGTCGGGGTCGGCGGTGTTGGTGTTGGGGCTCGGGTTGACGCCGGTCATCTTGAACCAGCCGGACAGGGTGGCGCCGCGGGCCGCGTTGAAGGCGCGCAGCGACGGCACTCCGGCGTCCGCGTAGACGCCGGCCTTCCAGTCGTCGTCGGGGGCGCCGTTCATCTGGCGGAGCTGGACGACGTTGCGGCGGGAGCCGTCGCGGACACGCATGGCGGCGCCGCCGTTCACCAGGTGGATGGGGGTGCGGGAGCGGCCCAGGTCGCGCTCGCGGGACGGGTCGCCGGGCATCGGGTGCTCGAAGTCGTAGTGGGCGACCAGGTCCTTGCGGAGGTTCGGGCCGGACGCCTGCGCGGGGACGGCGGCGAGGGCGGTGCCGAGCAGGACGGTCGTGACGAGTGCGGTGCGGCGGATGCGCATGTCGGTCTCCTCGGGGAGCCGGGCGGGCGGGGCGCGCGGCCCCGCCCGCCCGGTGGGGTCATCGGGCGGGGGTCCCGCGGACGGTCAGGTCGCGGAGCCGGCCGATGTTGTCGAACGAGCCGAAGCCCACTCGGCCGGAGCCGAGGGCGGTGTCGAGGGCCGTGAAGACGGGGCGGTCGGCGCCGTCCGCGTACACGGCGATCTCGCCGGTGCCCGCGCAGTGCCGCACGCGGACGTCGTGCCAGTTCGCGTCCGTGATCGCGGGCGGTGCGCCCTTCGACCGGTTGGCGTTCCACTGCCGGTCGATGCGGACCCGGTCGGCGCCGTTCACCAGGAAGATCCCGTTGTGCGGGTAGATGGTGTTGTCGCTGGACAGGTGCGCGTAGTAGAAGTGCGTGTCGTCGCGGTAGCCGAACACGACGATCACGTCCCGGTTCGACTCGGCGACGGGCGTGTCGAGCCGCACCTCGGCGTCGATCTGGGCGGAGGCGAACTCCGGGCCCTTCGTCAGCACCGCGTACTCGAAGGGGCGGCGGGGGCCGGGGCGGGCCTCGCCGGCTTCGGCGAGGACGACCTCGCCGTGCTCGAACCGCCATTTCGACGGGGTGACGGGCGCCCAGTCGCCGGCGTCGGTCGCGTGGCCGACGCGCGCCGGCGCGGTGCGGCACTCGGCGAACCGCCGGGTGTCGACGATCTTCCAGATGGTTCCGTTGGCCTTGGAGAGCAGGTAAAGCTCGCCCTTGGCGTCGGAGCCGATACGCAGGTCGACGCGGTCGTCCCCGGCGAGGTCCCGCATGGTGACGGGTTCACCGGCGGTGGTGTATGCGGAGAGTTCGTGGATCTGCGCGCGGTCCTGTCCGGTGGGGTCGCGCCTCATGTCCGACTCCTCGGTGTAGAAGAGCCGGCCGTTGACGATGTCGCCGAACAGGTACTTGCCGCGCAGCGCGTTCAGCTTCCCCCGGTAGACGTAGCCGCCGGAGATGGCCTTGCCGACGTCGCTGCGGCAGTTCCAGTCGGGCGGCGGGTCGTGGTCGTAGGCGGCGAGCGGGTAGTTGTAGCCGTACCGGAGGTCGTCCTCGGGCAGCGGGTACAGGTGGCAGCGGTCTTCCTCGCGGAAGGTGAAGGCGCCTTCGCGCTCGCTCCAGCCCAGGTTGTCGCCGGGCTCGATCTGGTGGATCGACTCGATCTCGTGCTCGCCGATGTGCGCGAGGAACAGCCGCTCGGAGCCGCGGGTGTCCCAGCTGAACCGGTGCGGGTCGCGCATCCCGTAGGCGTAGATCTCGGCGAGCCTGCCGTTCTGCCCGACGAACGGGTTGTCGGCGGGGACGCCGTACTCGCCGTTCACGCCGTTGGTGCCGGACGGGTCGATCCGCAGGATCTTGCCCTGCGGCATGGCGAGGTTCTGCGGGTCGCCTCCGTTGGCGCCGACGTTGCCGTTGCCGCCGTCGCCGACCGCGATGTACAGCATCCCGTAGTCGGCGTCGCCGGGCCGGGCGTTGGGGTTGAAGTCGATCTGCTGGAGGTTGTGGATCCGCCCGGAGAACCCGAACCGCAGCACCTCGCGGTGCGTGCCGGCGAAGGTGCCGGCGGACGGGTCGTCGGCGGTCCATTCGGTGAGGACGCCGTGGTATCCGGTGTTCGGCTGCGCCGGGAGGTCGGGCTTCTCGGTCTCGAGCGCGTCTCCCCGTTCGACGTGGGTGGTGTAGAACGTGCCGTTCTTCGCGAACTCCGGGTGGAACGCGACGAACCCGAAGCCCTGCCCGAGCCCCGCGGCGGAGAAGAAGTCGGGGGCGAACGTCGCGCCGACGTCCAGGTAGGCGCGCGGCGTGCGGGTCTTCTTGTCGAGGAGGTACAGCTTGCCGTTCAGGTCGGGGACGAACAGGCGGCCCGAGCGGTCGGGCAGCTCGCCGACGTGGTTGATGCGGTTCCACCGCTTCAGCCGGTCGTCGGTCGGCGGGGCGGAGGGCTCGGACTTCGGCAGCTGCGCCACCTTCTCCAGGACGAGCCCGAATCCGGCGGGCGCCGGATCCTCGGGGATCGGGTCGAGGATGGGGGCGGGCGCGGTCTCCGCCGCCGACGCCGCCGGCGGCGGTACGGCGACCAGCGACGCCAGCAGCGCCGTGATCGCGAGCGGACACCATCTGAGTTTTCGCATTCCGACCGTCCTTCTCATGGGGGTGGGTACTGGAAAGCGCTTACTGGAAGCGCTTTCCGGACATCGGCGCGGGTGGGGTCACTCGACGTGTTCCCGGTAGCGGGCGAGGGTCAGGGACAGCGCCTCGGGGCCGGGCATGGCCCAGAGCGCCTCGTTGAAGATCTCCGCTTCGATCGGGCCGGTGTAGCCGGCGGCGTCGACGGCGGCGCGGAACCGCCGCAGGTCGATGCACCCGTCGCCGAGCATGCCGCGCCCGGTCAGCACGCCCTCGGGCAGCGGGGTGATCCAGTCGGCGACCTGGAACAGCGCGATCCGGTCCTGCGCGCCCGCGCGGGCGATGCCGTCCCAGACCGCCGGGTCCCACCACAGGTGGTAGGTGTCGATCATGACGCCGACCTGGTCGGACGGGTGCGGGGCGGCCAAGTCGAGGGCCTGCGCGAGGGTCGTGACGACGCAGCGGTCCGAGCAGTACATCGGGTGCAGCGGCTCGATCGCGAGCCGCACCCCGTGCTCCCCCGCGTACGGGGCCAGCTCGGCCAGGACGTCCGCGACGCGGGCCACGGCGCCGTCCAGGTCGCGCGACCCCTCCGGCAGCCCGCCGCTGACCAGGCACAGGACGGGCGCGCCCAGCTCGGCGGCCTCCTCGACGGCGCGCCGGTTGACCGCCACGGCGTCCGGCTCCCGGAAGAACCCGCCCCGGCACAGGGACGTCACGGTGAGGCCGTGGTCGCGCACGAGCTTCGCCGTCCGCGCCGCGCCGTACTCGGCTACCGGCTCGCGCCACAGGCCGACCCCGCTCACCCCGGCCGCCGCGCATCCGGCGGCCAGGTCGGGCAGCGGCCAGTGCCGCGTCGTCCACTGGTTCAGGCTGAATCTCACGCGGCCGCTCCCCGGTCGATCCCCTGCACGGTCAGCCAGGCGCGCATCCGGTCCGCCGCCACGTCCGGGTCGGGGAAGAGCCCGGCGGCGTCGGCCAGCTCGAACAGGCGCACCAGGTGCGGCACGGAACGCGCCGACTCCAGGCCCCCGACCATGCGGAAGTGCCGCTGGTGACCGGCCAGCCAGGCCAGGAACACCACGCCGGTCTTGTAGTAGAAGGTCGGGGCCTCGAACAGGTGCCGGGCGAGCGGCAGCGTCGGCGCGAACGCGTCGTCGTAGGCCGCCGCGTCGCCGGCGTCCAGCGCGCGCAGCGCCGCCGCGGCGGCGGGCGCGATCGGGTCGAAGATCCCGAGGAGCGCGTCGCTGTGCCCGGACCCGTCACCGCGGATCAGCTCCGGGTAGTTGAAGTCGTCTCCGGTGTACAGCCGCACGCCGGCCGGCAGCCGCCGCCGGAAGCCGATCTCGCGGCCGGCGTCCAGCAGCGAGATCTTCACCCCGTCGATCCGGGACGCGTGCTCACCGATCAGGTCGAGCAGCGCGGACGCCGCGGCGTCCAGGTCCGCCGAACCCCAGTAGCCGTCCAGGGCCGGATCGAACATCGGGCCCAGCCAGTGCAGGACGGCCGGGCTCCGCAGCTGCGGCAGCAGCCGCCCGTACACCGCCGCGTAGTCGTCGGGGGTGCGGGCCGACGCGGCGAGCTGGCGGCTGGCCATCAGGACGGGGACGGCGCCGGCGTCCTCGACGACCGCGAGCTGCTCCTCGTAGGCCGCGGCGATCGCGTCGAGCGGCGCCGGTCCGGGCGGGAGCTGGTCGGTGCCCGCACCGCACACGATGCGGCCTCCGGCCGCGCGGGCCTCCCGGCCGCTGCGGGCGATCAGCTCCCGGGTGACGGCCCAGTCCAGGCCCATGCCGCGCTGCGCGGTGTCCATCGCCTCGGCGACGCCGAGGCCGTGCGCCCACAGGTGGCGGCGGAACGCCAGGGTGGCGTCCCAGTCGAGGACGCTCCCGTCCGGCCCGCCGAACGGGTCGGCGACGACGTGCGCGGCGGCGTACGCGACGCGCGACGCGGGCGGCTCGGCGGACGCCGCGAAGGCGCGCGGCTCCCCCATCGTGTACGGGACGAGCGTCCCGTCCGGGCGCGGAAGGTCGAGCTTCACCGGGACAGCTCCGGCACCTCGAGGCGGCGGCCCTCCCGCCAGGCGCGCAGCGCCAGCTCGGCGAGCTGGACGCCGCGCGCCCCGGCGTAGAAGTCCCACGGGAACGGCGCGTCCTCGGCCACGTGCCGCAGGAACATCTCCCACTGCGTCTTGAACCCGTTGTCGAAGTCGGCGTTGTCGGGGACCTCCTGCCACTGCGACCGGAAGTCCTCGGTGGCGGGCAGGTCGGGGTTCCACACCGGCTTGGGGGTCATGGAGCGGTGCTGGACGCGGCAGCGGCGCAGGCCCGCGACCGCCGAGCCCTCCGTCCCGTCCACCTGGAACTCCACGAGCTCGTCGCGGAACACCCGGGTCGTCCACGAGGAGTTGATCTGCGCGACGATCCCGCCGTCCAGCTCGAAGATCCCGTAGGCGGCGTCGTCGGCGGTCGCCTGGTACGGCTTGCCGTCCTCGTCGAACCGCTCGGGGATGTGCGTGGCGCCGAGCACCTGCACCGACCGCAGCGGCGCGACGATCCCCTCCAGCACGTACCGCCAGTGGCAGAACATGTCGAGGATGATGCCGCCGCCGTCCTCGTCCCGGTAGTTCCAGCTGGGCCGCTGCGCCTCCTGCCAGTCGCCCTCGAACACCCAGTAGCCGAACTCGCCGCGCACCGACAGGATCCGCCCGAAGAACCCGCCGTCGACCAGCCGCTTCAGCTTGAGCAGGCCCGGCAGGAACAGCTTGTCCTGGACGACGCCGTGCTTCACGCCCGCCTCCTCGGCCAGGCGCGCCAGCGCCAGGGCGTCGGCCAGGCCCTCGGCGGTCGGCTTCTCGGTGTAGACGTGCTTGCCGGCCGCGACGGCCGCGCGGATCGCGTCGACGCGGGCGCTGGTGACCTGCGCGTCGAAGTAGATCTCGGTGCCGGGCCGGGCGAGCGCCTCGGCCAGGTCGGTCGTCCACTCGGTGAGGCCGTGCCGTTCGGCGAGCTCGCGCAGCTTGGCCTCGCTGCGCCCCACCAGCACGGGCTCGGGCCACAGCACGGTGCCGTCGGCCAGCCGCAGCCCGCCCCGCTCCCTGATCCCGAGGATCGAGCGGAGCAGATGCTGGCGGTATCCCATCCGGCCGGTGACGCCGTTCATGACGATCCCGATGGACCTGCGTTCCATTCCTGTGCCTTTCGGTTGTCGTGTCGGTCGCCGCGCGCGGGGCGCCGTGTCCGTTCGCCGTTCCGGTTCGCCGTGTCGGTTCGGCGTGTCAGTCGGCGGCCGCGCCGGCGCCCAGCAGGCCGCGGACCCGGTTGGTCACGCGGGCGAACTCGGGACGCTCCATCGTCGCGGCGTACGCGCGCTCGGCGGGCAGGTCGACGTCGATGATCTCGGCGATCGTCCCGGGCCGGTCGGTCATCACCACGACGCGGTTCGCCAGGTAGGCGGCCTCGGCGATGGAGTGCGTGACCAGCAGGACGGTGGTGCCGGTCTCCCGCCAGATCCGGTTCATCTCGATGTTGAGCTGCTCGCGGGTGAGCGCGTCCAGCGCGCCGAACGGCTCGTCCATCAGCAGGACGGGCGGTTCGTGCAGCAGCGCGCGGCACAGCGCGACGCGCTGCTGCATGCCGCCCGACAGCTCGTGCGGGAGCGCGTCCTCGAAGCCCTTGAGCCCGGTCATCTCGATGAGCTCGTCGGCGCGGCGGCGGGCCCGCTCGGCGGGCATGCGCCGCATCTCGGCCTGCAGCAGGATGTTGCGGCGGGCGCTGCGCCACTCCAGCAGCGCGGCCCGCTGGAACACGTAGCCGATGTCGTGGCGGGGGCCGCCGACGCGGTCGCCGCGCAGCCGGACGGTGCCCGACGACGGCCGCAGCAGCCCCGCCACCAGCTTCAGCATCGTGGACTTGCCGCACCCGGACGGCCCGACGATGGCGACGAACTCCCCCATCGGGACGTCCAGCGCGATGTCGCGCAGCGCGGTGACGTCGCGCTTGCGGCTGCGGAACCGCACGGCCACGTCGTCCAGCCGGACGGCGGGCTCGGTCCCGGCCGTGCCGGGTTCGGTCGCTTTCTGGCTCATGGTCCTCATCGCTCGTCCCGTCGACTCGTACTGGTCCGCGGTTCCTTGGGCGGGTTCATCACGTCCTGCCGGTCTGGAGGTGGCCGGTCCGGGTCATCCCTGGCCGGACGGCGCCTGCCAGTACTCGGCCGGGTCCTTGGCCTCCTCGATGACGCCGGCCTGCTGGAAGGTGCCGATCGTCTGCCGCCAGTCGGCCTCGGCGTTGACGCCGGGCGCCTCGCCCCGGGTCGCGGGGGTGTGCAGCAGCTCGAGCGTGGCCTTGAACTGCTCGGTCAGGACCTCGTCGGAGGGCAGCTGCTCGGACGCGCCGGCCATGCTGGCGACGGCGCCCGCGGGGTCGGAGGACGCGGCCGTCCAGGATTCGCTGGTGGCGGCCGCCATCTTCTCGACGAGCCCCTTCTCGCTCTGGAGCTTGCGCTCGCCGACCAGGAGGCCGTTGGAGAAGAAGTTCAGCCCGAAGTCGGCGTAGCGCAGGTAGGACATCGGCTTGCCGGACTTCTCGTGGATCGTCGGGCCCTGGTCGTTGGCGAAGCCCATCAGCCCGTCGACGGTCTCCGACATCACCGCGGCCATCTTCCCGGCCGGGTCGGTGTTCTGGACGTTGACCTCGGCGGGGTCGATGCCGTTCTTCTCCAGGAAGACCGGGAAGGTCCGCGACAGCGCGTCCCCGGCGGTCCCGGCGATCGTCTTGCCCTTGAGGTCGGCGGGCTTCTCGATCCCGGCGGACGCGAAGGACTGCACGGACGCGGGCGTGGTCTGCAGGTAGACGCCGAGGCTCTTGACGGGGACGCCCTTGTCGACGGCCGCGAGCAGCGCGGGGGTGTCGGCCCAGCCGAAGTCGGTCTGCCCGGCGCCGGTGGCCTGCACGGTCTTCTGCGAGCCCTGCCCGGCCGTGATCTCCAGGGCGATGCCGTGCTTTTCGAAGATGCCCTTCTTCTTGCCGTAGTAGAACGGCGCGTGCTCGCCGTAGGGGTACCAGTTCAGGGTCAGGGTGACCTTGGTCAGCTTCTTGCCGGAGGCGCTGGTGACCTGGTCGGAGTCCCCGCCGCAGGCGGCGCCGGTGAGCGCGACGAGCGGGGCGAGCAGGGTTGCGGCGATGGTGCGGAGTCTCATGGGACGGCCCTCCGTGGGGTGGGGGTGGGGTGGTGCCGGCCGTTGCCGGGTGGTCGGCGCCGGGGCGGCGCCGGAACGGTCCAGGGACCGTGCTGCGGGCGGGGGGCGGTCAGTAGGTGGTGACGGCGCCGTCGCGGCGGCTGGCGTGCCAGGGCAGCAGGAGCCGCTCGGCGACCTCGACGACCACGAACAGCGCGACGCCGATCGCGGACATCACCAGCAGCCCGGCGAACAGCATGGGGGTGTCGAGGTTGCCGTTGGCCTGCAGGATCACGTAGCCGAGACCCTCGTTGGCGCCGACGAACTCGCCGACGACCGCGCCGGTGACGGCGAGGGTGACCGCGACCTTGAGGCCGGAGAACAGGTGCGGGAGGGAGGCGGGCAGCCGGATCTTCAGGAAGGTGGCCATCGGGCCGGCGCCCATCGTGGCCGACAGTTGCAGCATCTCCGGGTCCACCGACTTCAGCCCGGCGACCATGGAGATCACGACCGGGAAGAACGCGATCAGCACCGCGACGACGATCTTCGGGCCGATGCCGAAGCCCATCCACACCACGAACAGCGGCGCGATCGCGATCTTGGGGATGACCTGGGCGAACAGCAGGATCGGGTAGAGGGTGCGCTCGACCGTCGCCGAGTACACCATGATCACCGCGGCGAGGACGCCGACGGCGACGGCGATCGCGAACCCGAGCAGCGTCTCGTAGGTGGTGACCCAGGTGTGCTGCCAGATGTAGCCCCACTTGTCGGTCAGCACCCCGAACGTGGCGCCGGGCGAGGGCACCAGGTACTCGGCGACCAGCTTGAACGAGCTGACCGCCCACCAGGCGGCGAAGCACGCCACCAGCAGCGCGAGCGGGCGCCAGGTCTGCTCGGCGACGGCGGCGAGGCGCTCCCCCGCGCCCGGACCGTCGCGTTCGACGACGCCCGGCGCGTCCGTCGCCGGGTTCGCGCTCGTCGTGCCCTGACTCACCATGGGTTCCTCCGGGGCGGTTGTTCAGAAAGCGCATTCAGAAAGCGCTTTCTGGTGTACGGTAAGAACCAACGACGACGCGGTCAAGGGGGTCGGCCGAAGATCCGCCGCGAAGTCGGCTCGAGCGAGGGGGCGGTGATGACGGAGGCGGCGGAGGAGTCCCGCACCGGCGACCGTGCGCCGGATCGCGCGTACGTGACCCTGCAGGACGTCGCGCGGGAGGCCGGGGTCTCGCTCGCCACCGCGTCCCGGGTGCTGAACGGGACCTCGCAGGTGCGGACCGATCTGCGGGAGCGGGTGCTGGCGGCGGCGGCGTCGCTGCGGTACACGCCGAACGCCCACGCGCAGGCGCTGGCGAGCTCGTCCAGCACGGCGGTCGGGGTGATCTGCCACGACGTCAGCGACCCCTACTTCGCCGCGGTGGCCCGCGGTGTGATGACCACGGCGGCCGAGCACGGGATGCTGGTGATGCTGGCCAGCACGTTCCGCGATCCGGC
Organism: Actinomadura sediminis; assembly: GCF_042675525.1. Taxonomy (NCBI): domain Bacteria; kingdom Bacillati; phylum Actinomycetota; class Actinomycetes; order Streptosporangiales; family Thermomonosporaceae; genus Actinomadura; species Actinomadura sediminis. The sequence continues at coordinate 1,064 of NZ_JBHTJA010000085.1, read as the reverse complement.
CCGCGAGGTCGAGTACGTGGCGATGCTGCGCGCCCAGCGGGCCCGCGCGATCCTGCTGATCGGCTCGGGTTTCGAGGACCGCGAGTGGGAGCGTTCGCTGGGCGCGGAGCTGGAGCCCTACCAGCGGACGGGCGGGCGGGTCGCGGTGCTGAGCCGGCACCGCAGCCTGAAGGTCGACGCGGTGCTGCCGCAGAACCGGGAGGGCGCCTACGAGCTGGGCCGCGCGCTGCTGGATCTGGGGCACCGGGAGTTCGCGGTGCTGACCGGGCCGCGCGCGCTGACGACGGTGTCCGACCGGCTCGCCGGGTTCGCGGACGCGCTGGCGGAGGCGGGGGTGCCGCTGCCGGACGGGCGGATCGTCGAGGCCGCGTTCACCCGGGACGGCGGTTACGCGGCGGCGGCGGAGCTGCTGCGCCGCGGCGAGCGTCCGACGTGCGTGTTCGCGGTGACGGACGTGATGGCGGTGGGTGCGCTGACGGCGTTCCGCGACCGGGGGGTGCGGGTGCCGCAGGACGTGTCGCTGGCCGGTTTCGACGACATCCCGATCGTCGGGGACCTGACGCCGCCGCTGACGACCGTGGCGTTGCCGCTCGGCGAGATGGGCGAGCGGGTGATGGGCCTCGCGCTGCGCGAGCCCGCGGGGCGCCGCAGCCGCATCGAGCGGATCGCGGGCGAGGTCGTCCTGCGCGCCAGCACGGCACCGCCCCGCTGACCCGCTCCCGCGCGGGGACGTTCCGCGCCGGTGGGCCCGGCCGTCCGGTCCCGGGCGCGGTGCCGGGCACGGTCCCGTCGCCGGGCAGGCCGCCGGCCCCGCGCCCCCCGCACCTGGCCTACGGCATGACGACCCACGCCGCCCTCGCCGCGGCGGAACACCCGCACGCCGCCGTCCTTACCACCGCCGTCCTCACCGCCGCCGGAGCGGCGGCCGGGGGCGGCGCCACCGTCCTCACCCGGGAGCGGGGCCGCCGTCCCGGACCGGCCCCGTCGTGCGTGCCGCGGCTCCCGGCGCCGGTTCCGCCGCCCCGCGGGCGCGCGTGTCGCGCGGCGGCGGGGCCGAGCAGGGG
>NZ_JBHTJA010000084.1:0-31191 GCF_042675525.1 Actinomadura sediminis | reverse complement strand
CAGGCGGGGATGCACGCCGACGCGGGCGAGGCCGCGGCCCCGGCCGGTGGCGCGGCCGTCGGCGTCCACGGCGCCGATCGCGCGGAGGGTGGCGCGGGCGGCGTCGAGCGCGGCGGGCGGGGGCGGGTCGAGCAGGGCGAGGGTGCGCGCGTCCGGGTCGCCCCAGCACGCGGCCTGCAACGCGAACGCGGTGAGATCGGCCAGCTCGATCTCCGGGCGCGGACGGGACGGGCGCCGCGCGTGGTCGTGCTCGTCCCAGCAGCGGTAGACGGTCCCGGGAGCCTCGCGGCCCGCGCGTCCGGCGCGCTGCCCGGCGGCGGCGCGGGACGCGCGGACGGTCGTGAGGGCGCCGAGGCCGCGGGCGTGGTCGGTGCGGGGCTCGCGGGCGAGGCCGGAGTCGACCACGACGCGGACGCCGGGCACGGTGAGGCTCGACTCGGCGACCGAGGTGGCGAGCACGACGCGGCGGCCGGTGCCCGGCGCCAGCACGGCGTCCTGCGCGGCCGGCGGCGCCTGGCCGTGCACCTGCAGGATCTCGGCCGGTGCGCCGCGGAGCAGGCCCGCGACCCGCGCGATCTCACCGGCGCCCGGCAGGAAGCACAGGACGTCGCCGTCGCGTTCGGCGAGGGCGCGGCGGACCGTCGCGGCCACGTGCGCGAGCAGGGCGGGGTCGACGCGCATGCCGTGCGGCGGCGGGACGGGCCGGTCCGGGGGCGCCCACACCACCTCGACGGGGTGCAGCGCCGCCGCGGTCTCCACGACGGGCGCGGAGTCCAGGAGGCGGGCCCAGGGGCCGGTGTCGGCGGTGGCGGACGCGGCGACCAGGCGGAGGTCGGGGCGGAGCGCGGCGCGGACGTCGAGCAGGAACGCCAGCGCGGTGTCGGCGTCCAGGTGCCGCTCGTGGCACTCGTCCATGATCACCACGTCGGTGCCGGGCAGCTCCGGGTCGTCCTGGAGGCGCTGCAGGAGCACGCCGGTGGTGACGACCTCGACGCGGGAGCCGGGGCGGTGCTCGCCGCGGACGGTCACGCCGACCCGGCCGCCGGGACGTTCCCCGAGCAGCCACGCCATCCGCCGGGCCGCGGCGCGGGCCGCGAGCCGCCGCGGCTCGACCACCGTGATCCGTCCCGCGGGCGCCGGCGCGGGCAGGGCCAGGCCGGCGAGCGCGAGCGGGACGAGCGTGGTCTTGCCGGTGCCGGGCGGCGCGGCGAGGACGGCCGTGCCCGGCCCGGCGAGCGCGGCGCGCAGGTCCGGGACGGCCCGGTGCACGGGCAGGCGTTCGGCGGCGGCGAGGCGGTCGGCGGTGGCGGTCCCGGTCACCGCACCAGTGTGCAACGGATCAGTATGACGCCGCGCACCGGTGCCGCAGAGTGATCACCCGTGTGAGAAACGCCACGAAATCGAAAAGGGGGCCGTGCGTTACGGTGATAGTTGCATCGACCCTTTCGGATTGGTCGGGAAGACGTCAAAGTTCGTCCTCGGAACCACCAGGACGGGGGATGCGAAAGGCCAGGTGGGCAATGGTTCCGGAGGGCGGGGCATTGCTTTACCGTTTGACATACGTCACCACTCGACGTGTGGCGACATTCCGCCGGGTATCCGCATAATGAACGTGTCGTAGCGGATGCCAGGGAGGTTCGGGATGATCGGCAGCTCCATCTATCTGCGGGACCGCCCCGCCTTCACCGGCGGCTCGCCCCAGGCCGTCTACGAGGACCTCTGGCAGCGCGACCGGCAAAAGCGGCTGCGGACCCGCGCCATTCTGGCGGGCGGGACGCTGCTGGCGTGCGGGCTGCTGGTCAGCGGCGTTTTCGGAATCGCGATGGCGCTGCTCGTCGCGGGCGCGGACACGTTCGTCCATTGGCGCATTTACCGCGCTTCGCGGGTGTGGCGGCTCGGGCTGCGCGGGGACGAGCGGATGGGACGGCTGCTGCGGCTCACCCGGGAACGGCGCGGCCACCGGGTGCTGCACGGCCGGACCGTCCCCGGGCACGGCACCGCCGACCAACTGGTCATCGGCTCGGACGGACTGTGGCTCGTGCACAACGAGGCGTGGCATCCCGACGCCGAGCTGTCCGAGCACGGCGGCCGGCTGTTCGTCGACGGGCGCACCAAGACGAAACTCGTCCGCGAGATCACCGCGCGGGCCGAGGCCGCCGCGGACCTGATCTCCGAGGCCGCCGGGACGCCCGTGAAGGTGCGCCCGCTGCTGGCCGTGCACGGCGGCGAGCTGCCCCGCCGGACCCGGCTGTTCACCGCCGACGGCATCGTCTTCGGCACCCCGCTGCGGCTCCTGCGGTACATGCACCGCAACCCGTCCGCCGACTACTCCCCCGAGGAGATCGACGCGATCATGCGCGCGGCCGTGCTCGCCCTCCCGATCGGGGGCCGGCAGATGGCGCCCGCCGCGTGACCGGCGGCCGCGGCGGAGCACCGCTCCCGGACCCGGCCGTGCGCCCGCCCGGGCACCTGCGGCCGGTGCGGTCAGGCCCCGGCCGCGGGGCGCCCGCCCGCCCGGGCGGTGGAGCGCAGCCACAGCAGGCCCAGGACCGGCAGCACCAGCGGCACGAACCCGTACCCGCGGCCGTACCCGGACCAGACGGTCTCGTCGGGGAACGCGGCGGGGTCGGCGAGGCTGAGCGTCCCCACCACCAGCACGCCGGCGAGCTCGACCGTGCAGGCCGCCACCGCGACGCGGAACGACGCGCGCCCGCCGAGCGCCAGCGCGACCGTCGCCAGGACGTAGACGGCGGCGGCGAGCGCCGACAGCGCGTAGGCGACCGGCGCGTCCCCGAAGCTCGTGGCGATCTGCACCCCGGCCCGGGCCCCGGCCGCCAGCGCGAAGATCGCGTAGACGGCGACCAGCATCCGCCCCGGCCCGCTCCCGGTGCCGCCCGCGCGGGCCTCGGCGCCGGCGCGGGCGCCGTCGTCCGCGCGGGCTCCGGGACGGACGCCGCCGGTCTCGGCCTCAGACAACGGTCCCGCTCCACAGCTGGTTCATCCTGACGACCATCACCGCGACGCCCAGCCCGGCGACGACGATCACCCCGGGGCCCCAGCGGGTGCGCTCCAGCAGACCCCAGCCGGCACCCGCCGCCGGGATCAGCACGACCCCGATCAGGTAGCCGATGAAGGTCGTCGCGGGATCGGGCCCCTCGCCCCCGCCGAGCTTGACGAACCCGACGACCGCCTGCGCGATCAGCAGGATCTCCAGGACGCCGAGCACCACCAGGTGACCGACGCTCATCGGCCGGTCCCGCACCGTGGTGACCAGCGCGTATCCGGCCGTCAGCAGGGCCGTCACGATGACCGCGGTCGCCAGCACGTTCGTCACGCCGACAAGAGTACTACCGCGTGTAGAGCTAACGCGATCCGTGGCAGCATGGCGGGCGTGAGAGCGCTCCAGTGGCTGAACCTGACCCGGCACGGCGAGAGCACCGGCAACCTCGCCCACCGGGACGCGCGGCGCGCGGGCGCCGAGGACGCCGGGATCCCCGAGCGGGACGCCGACATCCCCCTGTCGGACCGCGGCCGCCTCCAGGCCGAGGTCCTCGGCCGCCGGCTCGCCGATCTCCCCCCGGACGAGCGGCCCACGCTCGTGGTCTCGTCCCCTTACCTGCGGGCGCTCGACACCGCCCGGATCGCGCTCGCGCAGACGTCCTGGGCCGCGCCGGACGGGCCGCGCCTGCGGGTCGACGAGCGGCTCCGCGACCGCGAGCAGGGCGTCCTGCAGGGCCTCACCGCGCTCGGGGTGCGGCGCCGCTTCCCCGATGAGGCCGAACGGGCCCGCCGCCTCGGCAAGTTCTACCACCGGCCGCCCGGCGGGGAGTCGTGGGCCGACCTCGCGCTGCGGCTGCGCTCCTTCTACCGGGACGTGGAGGCCGATGCTCCCGGCGGCCGCGTCCTGGTCGTGGCGCACGACGCGATCATCGTCGTGACCCGCTACCTGGTGGAGGAGCTGACCGAGCAGGAGATCATGGAGATCGAGAAGGAGCCGATCGGCAACTGCTCGCTGACCCGCTGGCGGGCGGACGCCGGCGGCCTGCGCGCCGTCTGCTACAACGACACCGCCCACCTGACGGCCCCAGGCGCCCCCGCGGGTCTCGGCCCCGACGACGCCTGACTCCCCGGATCCCCCCACCCTCCGCACCACGATCCCCCGGCCGACCGGGCCACGAACCGTCCCCTCGTCCCGTCCCAGACGGACGTCCCCAGCCCGCCCGCCCCGACCCGCCCGCCCTGGTCCGCCCGCCCTGATCTAACGACCCCGGACGGGTTGGGCCGGACGGATGCCTTGGACGGGCGTCATGGACGAGCGCCCTGGACGGACGACCTGGTCAGACGGCCCGGACGGGCCAGCTCGGACGGGCTGGGCCAGGCACGCGAGGCCAGGCACGCGAGGCCAGGCACGCGAGGCCAGGGGCGCAGGGCCACACGGGCTGGGCCAGGCGTGCGGGCCAGGCGCGCAAGGCCGGGCGGGCTCGGCCAGCCGCACGGGGCCAACCGCACGGGGCCAACCGCGCGGGGCCAGGGGTGCGGGCCAGCGGCGGGGGGCCGGTCGTCCCCGGTCAGAGGTCGTCGTCGCTGAGGAGGCGGTCGCTGCGGGTCGTGACGGCGGCGCGGCGCGGATCGCCCGGCGGCAGCACCGCGCCCAGCCGCTCCAGCGCCTCCAGGTCGCCCCGCCCGGGCTCCGTCTGCGCGTACGCCCACAGTGCCTCGGCGCCGCCCCGCTCGAGGGCCTGCCGCCGCATCAGCACCGCCAGCTCGTCCCGCTCGGCGCGGATCGCGGGCGCGTCCGACCGGGGCAGCAGTTCCCCCGCGTACAGCCGCGCGGCGGCCGGCACGTCCCCCTCGTCCAGCAGCCGGCGGACGGTCCGGAAGTCGGCGTCGACCGCGCAGTCGAGCCGGTAGGGGCGGGCCCGGACGAGCCCGCCGAGCCGGTCGCGGAGCCGGTGGATCTCCGCGCGGACGGTGCCCGGCGTGCCCTCGTCCCCGTACAGCAGCCACGACAGCCGGTCGCCGCTCAGCCCCTGCGGGTGCAGCGCCAGCAGCGCGAGGATCTCCGCGTGCCGCAGCGTCAGCGGCACCGGGCGTCCGTCCACCCGCGCGACCGGCGGGTCGGCGCCCAGCAGCGTCAGCGCCAGCAGCGGCCCGCTCTCCGCCCGGGGCGCCGGGCCCGGAGGGGCGGCGGCCCGCCCGGCCCGCGGCCGCAGCAGGTACACCTCCCCGAGCGGCTCGGCGAACATGCCGCGGCCGTCCGGCAGCGTGATCGTGGCGCCCGGTTCGGGGACCTCCAGCCGCCGCCCCCGCCAGGCGTCCGGGCCGCCCGCGATGATCCGGCCGGTCGCGGTGACCAGCGCCGCCCCGCCGCGCGTCCCCGTCAGGTGCGGCAGGTAGCGCTCCCGGAACCGCTCGTCCCGGCGCCGCATCTCCACCTCCAGCCGGGACTCGGCGAGCCGCGCCGCCGTCGCGACGAGCGCCGCCATCGCCGGATGGAGCCGGTCGGCGGTCGCGCTGACGTCGACGCAGCCGATCACCCGGCCGGTGTCGGGGTCGGTGACCGGCGCGCCCGCGCACGACCACCCGTGCAGGACGTACGCGACGTGCTCGGCGGCGTAGACGTGCTCCGGCCGTCCCCCGGCGAGCGCGGTGCCGATCCCGTTCGTGCCGACCGAGTCCTCGGCCCAGCAGAATCCCTCGAGCAGCCCGATCCGCTCGGCGGCCCGGCGTATCCGGCGCGGCCCCTGCGTCCACAGCGCCCGCCCCGCCTCGTCGGTGATCACCAGCAGGTGCTCGGTCTCGTCGGCGACGCCGCGCAGCAGGTCCCGCAGCAGCGGCAGGTGCGGCGCCAGCGGATGGGCGGCGCGGGCGTCGGGGAGGACGTCGCGGTCGAACACCAGCGGGGCGGACGGCACCCCGGCGTCCACACCGGCGTCCCGGGTCCGCCGCCACGACTCGGCGATCGCCGGCCGCGGGCCGGCCGCGCGTTCCTTCGTCACCATCGGCGGGCTCCCCCCGGGTGCGGACACATCGGGGTTTGAGGATCGGCCGAATCCGGGGGCCGCGCAAGCGGTTCCCCGGAACCCGGCCGGCCGATTTTCGCCACGGAGCGTGATCGGATGGTCGCAACGTGCATGCAACGTGGAGCGGCCTACCGTACCGACCGCCGGGAGCCGAGGGGTCTCCCGAGGGGGGTTCCGCCGCCCCGCACGCCTCCGGGGGGAATGCGTGCGGGGCGGCGGACCGGGGCCGACGGGGGTCGGCCCGTCCCGGCGACCAGGGGGAGGATGGAACATTGCTGTGCCTGACCTGTCATCGCGTCCGTCCGGCGCTCGACCGGACCGACTACACTGCCGACCGCGCTCTTCTCATCCTCCGGCGGGGACTGTGCACGTGCCTCGCACCGCCGCCGCCCGCACGGGGCCGCACGCCGCGCCCGTCCGGGCAGGACGTCCCGGGGGTGCGGCCGCGGGGCGCCGCGCGGCGCCTGCCGGCGCCCGGCCCGCAGGGCCGGTTCGCCCCATCGGCGCCGGTTCACCGAACCGACACGTGAATTGCATAAACCGTTCACGACTCGTTCGCCTAGAGTTAAAGGAGCATCCCGTCGCCGGCCCCTGGGGGGAGCATCATGACCGTTGTCCCGGGTCTCGTCCGCAGTGCCGCCGCGGAGGCGGAGCGCCGGTTGCGGGGAGGCGCCGGCCTCCTCCGCAGACTGAGCCGGGATCTGGAACGGTCGGCCGGTCTGGAACGGGTGCTGCCCGTCCGGTCCGCGCGCCTGCGCGCCCTGGAGGACGCCGTCCGCGCGCGGGACGCCGAACTGCGGGCGCTCCGCACCGAGCTCGACTCGCTCGTCGCCCAGCTCAACGACCGCCTCCTGCCGCGCATCGACGAACGCATCGACGACACCGAACGGGACGTGTCCGCGATCGTCGCCGGGCTCGTCCGGACCGGCCGCGACACCGCCGACCAGGGCACCCGGCTGGAGACCGCGGACCGCCGCATCGACGACCTGCGCGCCCGTCTCGCCCAGCTCGAGCAGCGGACCGGCCTGTGGCGCGACGTCCAGGCCAACATGGCGCGCCTCGGCGACGACCTCGATTCCCTGCGCGCCCGTCTGGTCGTGCACACCTCCGAGCCCGAGCCCGCCCCCGTCCAGAACATCGCCGACCGCCCCGCCTGACCTGGTTCCGGTCCGCCCTGACAGCCGCACGCCGCAGGCGGGCGGGGACGTTCGCGACGGCGGCGGGTTACCGGCCGGTTCGCTGGAGGGCTTTGCCGAGGACCGCGCGGATGCGGTCCACATCGGCCTCGTCGTCGTTGAGGAGGATGGCCGCGCACAGGCCGTCGGACAGGGCGACGAAGGCTTCGACGGCGGCGGGGTCGTCGGTTCGCGTCCGGGCGAGTTCCGCGACGTTGTCGCGCCAGCGCCGCGCGACCGGGCGCAGCGCCGGCCGGCGGGCCGCCAGGGTCGACAGCTCCCGTTCGGCGAGTGCGCGCTCCCGCCCCGGGCCGGCGGATTCGGCGATGAGCCGGGCCAGCCCGTCGACCGGGTCGTCCGCGGACTCGATGAGCCGCCGGATGCGGTGGGTGTACTCGTCCGTGACGCTGGTCAGGGCGGCGATCAGCAGGTCGTCCAGGGTCGCGAAGTAGTAGAGGGTCAGGCTGGTGGCGATCCCCGCCTCCTTGGCGACGGTGCGGTGCGTGACGCCGGCGGCGCCGTCGCGGCGGACGATCGTCAGCGTCGCCTCGATGATCTGGGCGCGGCGGCGCCGCCCGCGCAGTTTCCGCCCATCGACAGTGTCGTCTTCAGCCGTCATCGCCCTGCTCACCGATCATCGCCGCTCCTGCCCGCCGAGGCTACCGGCTCCGCCACCGGCTCAGCCCCGTCACCGGCGTCGCCGAGCGGCCGGAGTTGCCGCAGTGTCGTGAAGCAGACCAGCGAGGCGGCGGCCGCGGCGATGCCCGCCACCACGGCGGCGGTGTTGAGCCCGCCGGTGAACGCGGCCTGCGCGTCGGCGAGGGCCCAGGCCGGCAACCGGTCCGCGAGGGACGAGGCCCCGGAGAGGCTGTCGGTGTAGGCGGCGGCCGCGGACGGCGGCAGTCCGGACGGGGCCTCGACGGTGCTCCGATAGATCACGGTGGTGAGGCTTCCCAGGAGCGCGACCCCCACCGCGATGCCGAGTTCCTGGACGGTCTCGGAGAGCGCGGCCGCCGACCCGGACCGCTCCGGCGGCGCCGACCCCACGACGATGTCGGTACCGAGCGCGGCGATGACCCCGAGCCCGAGGTAGACGATCGCGAATCCGGCGATCACGCTCGGCGTGTCACCGGTCCCGGCGAGGGCGAGCAGGGCGTATCCGGACAGCGACAGCGCCAGGGTGGCCGCCATGACGACGCCGGGCGACACGCGGCCGGCCAGGAGCGGCGCGCCGATGGCGCCGATGAGCATGGCCAGTGCGGGCGGCCCCATCCACAGCCCGGCCGTCGTCGGCGAGAGCCCCTCGACGAGCTGCAGGTACTGCGTGACCAGGAACATCACCCCGCCGAAACCGACCAGCCCGATCAGCAGGACCGACAGCGCCGCGGAGAAGGCCCGGCCGGTGAAGAGCTTCACGTCCAGCATCGGCTCGCTCAGCCGCAGTTGGCGGCGGACGAACGCGACGGCTGCGCCGCCGCCGGCGACGACGGCGACCAGTGCTTGCAGGTCGGCTCCGTGGGCGGCCGCGTGCTTGATCGCGTAGACGATCGCCAGCATCGCCGCCAGGGACGACGCGACGCTGACCGGGTCGATGCGACCGGCGCGGGTCCGGTGCTCCGGCAGCAGCGCGGGCGCAGCGGCCAGCACCAGCACGGCGACCGGCACGGCGATGAGGAAGGCCGCCCCCCACCAGAAGGCCGCGACCAGCGCCCCGCCCGCGACCGGGCCCGCCGCCATCCCGAGGGCGAACATCGTCGCCCACACGCCGATCGCCAGTGCCCGTTGCCGGGCGTCGGTGAAAATGGTGCCGATCAGCGACAGCGTCGAGGGCATGAGCGTCGCCCCGGCCACCCCGAGCAGCGCCCGCGCCACGATCAGCCAGAGGGCGCTGGGAGCGAACGCCGCGAAGACCGAGGCCGCGCCGAACGCCGCCATGCCGATCATCAGCAGCCGGCGCCGCCCGATCCGGTCGCCCAGCGCCCCCATCGTGATCAGGAACCCCGCGATGAAGAAGCCGTAGGCGTCCATGATCCACAGCGTCTCCGTCGCGGTCGGCCGCAGGTCCGCCGTCAGGCTCGGAACCACCAGGTAGAGCGCCGTCACATCGAGCCCCAGCAGCATGGTCGGCAGCGCCAGCAGCGCAAGACCACCCCACTCCCGCCATCCGGCGCGCGCCGACCGTCCCATATCCGTCACTCCTCGCCGTCGATAGTTGAACGAACGTACTACTTGTACCATAGTTCAACTAGATGGGCCCACGCGCCCGGGGGTCTCGAGCGGACGGCTGGGAGCGTCCGGCGGATCGCCACGAACCGCCCGGTGCCCGGTTCACGTGGGGCTTTCGGGCCGCCAACCGGCGCCGGACCCGGTTCGGGCGTGAGCGGATCCTCGGTGGAGAATTCGTCACGACCACTACCGGCCGACGTCCGGCCCTCCCGCCTCCAGCGAACGGAACCCGCCTTGACCACTCCGCAGCCGACCTCTCACACCGCCGCCCGCCGCGGATTCGCCAGCGACAACCAGGCGTCCGTGCACCCCGAGATCCTCGCGGCGCTCGCGGCGGTGAACGACGGGCACCAGCCCGCCTACGGGGACGACGCCGTCACGGCGCGGCTCCGCGAGGTCGTCCGGGAGCACTTCGGCGCGGCGGCCGAGGCCTACCCGGTGTTCAACGGGACGGGCGCGAACGTCGTGGCGCTGCAGGCGATGTCGGAACGGTGGAGCGCGGTGATCTGCCCGGAGTCGGCGCACATCAACACCGACGAGTGCGGCGCCCCGGAGAAGATCGCGGGGATCAAGCTCGTCACCGCGCCCGCGCCGGACGGGAAGCTGACGCCCGCGGCGGTGGAGCGCCTCGCCACCGGGTTCGGCAGCGTGCAGCGCGCCCAGCCCGCCGTGGTGTCGATCAGCCAGAGCACCGAGTTCGGGACCGTCTACACCCCGGAGGAGGTCGCGGCGGTCGCGGCGGCGGCGCACGGCCACGGCCTCGGCGTCCACATGGACGGCGCCCGGCTCGCCAACGCGGCCGCGGCCCTGAACGTGCCGATGCGGGCGCTCACCACCGACGCGGGCGTGGACGTCCTGTCGTTCGGCGGGACGAAGAACGGGCTGCTGCTGGGCGAGGCCGTCGTCGTCCTGAACCCGGACGCCGCGCGCGGGGTCGAGTTCCTGCGCAAGTCGAGCCTCCAGCTGGCGTCGAAGATGCGGTACGTGTCGGCGCAGCTCGTCGTGCTGCTCGAGGGCGGCCTGTGGCACCGCAACGCGGCGCGGGCCAACGCGATGGCGCGGCGGCTGGCCGACGGCGCGAGCGCCCTCCCCGGCGTGGAGATCACCCAGCCGGTGCAGGCCAACACGGTGTTCGCGATCGTGCCGAAGGACGTGTGCGCGCGGCTCCGCGAACGGTTCGCCTTCTACGTGTGGGACGAGCGGACGGGCGAGGTCCGCTGGGTGTGCTCGTTCGACACCACCGAGGAGGACGTCGACGCGTTCGTCGCCGCACTCGCCGCGGAGCTCCCGGCCTGACCCCGCCTTCCGGTCCACGCGCCCCGCCCACGCACCGGAGCCGGACCGTCCCGGCACGGCACCGGGGGGCGGCTTCGGCGCGGCCGCCGGACCGGATGCGGCCGCGGGGCGGATCCGCCGGGCGAACTGCTGGAACGTCCCTCGGCGATCCCGATCATCGGGAGCCGAGCGATCGCTTGGCCGCCTCTCCGGGTTATCGTGTCCCGAACTGGATTCGGTACGAGAGAGGCTAGCCTGATGGCCAACCGCACCTTCGTCGTCGGCGTGGGCATGACCAAGTTCGAGAAGCCGGGCTCCCGCGACTGGGAGTACCCCGACATGGCCAAGGAGGCCGTCGGCAAGGCCCTCGAGGACGCCGGTGTCGGCTACGACACGATCGAGATGGCCTACGCCGGCTCGATGTACGGGTCGATGGGCCAGCGCGCCCTCTACGAGACCGGCATGACCGGCATTCCGGTGATGACCGTGATGAACGCGTGCGCCACCGGGTCCAGCGCGCTGTTCCTCGCCCGCCAGGCCGTCCGCGGCGGGCTCGCCGACTGCGCGCTCGCGCTCGGCATGGAGAAGATGAAGAAGGGCTCGCTCGGCGCGGGCATGGACTCCAAGGTCACCATCATCGACCACCACCTCCGCTCGATGACCGCGGGCCGCGAGTGGGAGCTGGACAAGGCGCCGATGCCGCAGATGTTCGGCAACGCCGGGCGCGAGCACATGGAGAAGTACGGCTCCACCCCCGACCACTACGCCTGGATCGGGTGGAAGAACCACAAGCACTCGGTGAACAACCCGTACGCGCAGTTCCAGGACGAGTACTCCTTGGACGACGTCAAGAACGCCACGATGATCTTCGACCCGCTGACCAAGCTGCAGTGCTCCCCCACGTCCGACGGCGCCGGGGCCGCGCTCGTCGTCAGCGAGCGGTTCCTCGACGAGCACGACCTGTGGGACCAGGCCGTCGAGATCGCCGGGCACAGCATCACCACCGACACCCCCGCCAGCTTCGAGGACCACTCGTCCATCCAGGTCGTCGGGTTCGGCTGCTCGCAGCGCGCCGCCCGCGCCGCCATGGAGGAGGCGCAGGTCGGCATCGAGGACGTCGACGTCATCGAGCTGCACGACTGCTTCAGCGCCAACGAGCTGATCACCTACGAGGCGCTCGGCATGGCGGACGTCGGCGAGGGCCACAAGCTCGTGGACGACCAGGCCACCACCTACGGCGGCACGTGGGTCGTCAACCCCTCCGGCGGGCTGATCTCCAAGGGCCACCCGCTCGGCGCCACCGGCCTCGCCCAGTGCGCCGAGCTGACCTGGCAGCTGCGCGGCAAGGCCGGCGCCCGGCAGGTGGACGGCGCCCGCGTCGGCCTCCAGCACAACATCGGCCTCGGCAGCGCCTGCGCCGTCGCCGTCTACAAGCCCGCCACCGCCTGACCCGCGGAGCCGCCCGTCCGTCCGGCACCGGCACGGACGGGCGGGCCGTCAGGGCAGTTGGCACAGGTCGATGATGATGTCGCACGGATTCACCGACATCTCGGCGTCGCCCACGCCCAGCAGGGTGCCCTCCGGCCCGGGGATCCGGATCAGTCCCCCGAGGCCGCGGAACAGCTGGTCCAGCACCTGGACGAGCACCCCGAGCTCGGCCTCGCGCGCGGCCGCCACCCCCGCCACGTCACCGGCGCCGTCGATGACGCGGCCGATGTCGGTGCCCCGCCGACGGAGCGTCCCGGCCGCCCGGTCGGCCAGCTCCGCGGTCTCGTCCAGCAACCGCGACACCCGGTCGGGACGCGAGTGCAGGGACGGCGCCAGCCGGTTGAAGTCACCGGCCGCCCCGGCGACCGTGTCCCCGCGCTCCCCGAGCACCCCCGACACGCCCGCGACGTCCCGGATCAGCCGCTCGATCTCGGGCATCCGCGCGTGCAGGACCTCCGCCAGCTCGGCCCCGTTGCGCACCGTCCGACGCAGCGCCGGTCCCTGCCCGTCCAGCCCGGCGCCCAGGGAGTGCAGGAGCGCGGTCACGTCGTCCGGGGCGATCGCGGCGGCCAGGTCTGCGGCCGGACGAGCCGCGTCGCCGAGCTCCCGAGGACCCTCCGTGCGGCGGATCCACCCACCGTCCGGGAGCGCCGGGCCATCGCCGAGCTCCAGCGTCAGGTCCTTCGGCCCGAAGATCGACGCGGGCTCGATCACCGCGCGCGTCCCGGCCGGGACGGCGACGTCCGCCGCCACCCGCAGCCCGATCACGACCCGCCCGTCCGGGCGCAGCCGCAGCGAATCCACCCGGCCCACGACGACGCCCCGCACCTCGACATCCGACTTCCCGGGATCGAGCCCCTGCCCCGCCGCCGAGAAGACGGCGTGGAAACGGTGCACATCGCCGGTTCCGGGAGGCGCCACCCCCACAAGGACGGCGGCGGCAGCAGCCGACGCGGCGAAACCGGCCAGCGCGTACCGGACCCGACCGCGCCCGGACAACAGCTCGTCGCTCATCGCGAGCCCCTTCTCCGTCGGGGCCGCCATTCCACCGCCGGGGCAGGTCCGGCGCCATGCGCGCGACGACGAGTCGCGGTCTCGACTCCTGTCCGCCCGCCATAAAAAACACACCCGCCCGAACATGCGACAAAAATCGTCTCTTGTATCAGACGGTCGGGGCGCCTACCCTCAAAGGAGCAGACCTCGTTCAGGAGGTGCGATGCCCGCCTCGCCCCCGACGGCCGCCCGCGCCCCGCTCGGCCCCGGCACCCTGCTCTGGCGGCACGCGGCCGACGTCCGCTCCCTGCTGCCCGGCGCCGCCGCCGGGCTGCTGCAACTCCTGCACCCCGCGATCGGCGCCGGCGTCAGCGAGCACTCCGCGTTCTTCGACGCCCCGTTCGACCGCATCCACCGGTCCGTCCCGCAGATCTGGGCCACGATCCTCGCCCCGGACGCGGACGACCGCGGCCGCGCCATCCGCGACCTGCACCGCGGCATCGAGGGCGTCGACGAGCACGCCCGCCGCTACCACGCCCTCGCACCCGAGACGTTCTGGTGGGCGCACGCCACCTTCACGTGGGAGATCTTCAAGGCCGCCGAACTGTTCCACCCCGGCACCCTCACCACCGAGGACCACGAGCGCATGTACGCCGAGACCGTCACCTGGTACTCCCGGTACGGCGTCAGCATGCGCCCGGTCCCCGCCGACTACGCCGCCTTCCAGTCCAAGTTCTGGCACGTCTGCGCCGAACGCCTCGAGCTCACCCCCGCCGCCGCCCGCGCCCTCGAGATCGCCAAGCACGGCTCCGACACCGTCACCCTCCTGCCCGTCGGCGGCCCCCGCCTCGACCGCGCCGGACGCATCGTCGCCGAACGGCCCCTGCGGCTCGTCACCTTCGGCTGCCTGCCGCCGATCGTCCGCGACCGCTTCGACATCCCGTGGAGCGCGCTCGACCAGGCCCGGTTCGCCGCACTGGCGGCGGCGAACCGGCAGGGCTACCGCATGATCCCCGCCGGCCTCAACCACTGGGCGCTGCGCAGCATGCTCCGCTACATCGGCTCCCGCACCCGCGACCAGCGGTACGTCCCCGCCGCCTGACCGTCAGGAGCGCGGCAGCGGAATCCGGTCGCGCGCCTTCTCGCACACCGCGAGGACGAGCGACACGTCGTCGTCCGTCAGCCCCGCGTGCGCCGACAGCCGGACGAGGTTGCGGTGCGGCGACGCCGCCGGCTGGAACAGCGCCGCACTGAAGACGTCCCGCTCCATCAGCGCGTCCCGCAGCAGCAGCGCGTCCGGTTCCGTCCCCGTCTCCACCGCGACGATCTGCGTGTCGGCGTCGACGAGCCGGTAGCCGAGCCCGGCCAGCCCGTCCCGCAGGCGGCGGACCACCGCGCGCAGCCGCTCGCGCCGCCAGCCCTCCTCCCGGACGATGTCCAGCGCCGCCCGGAGGCCCGCGACGTCGTGCGGCGGCAGCGTCGAGCCGCACACCGCCGGGAACGCCGTGTCGACGAAGTAGTCGGCGAACCCCGGCCGGTCGCACACGATCAGGCCCGCTCTCGCGTGCAGCGCCTTCGACAGGCTCGCGGTGCGGAAGTCGACCCGGCCGCCGAGCCCCAGCTCCCCGGCCAGGCCCTCGCCGCGCTCCCCCCGGACGCCCAGCGAGTGCGACTCGTCCACCACCAGCAGGCAGTCGCGCTCCTCGGCCAGCCGGACGATCGCGTCGAGCGGGCACCGTGCGCCGCTCGTCCCGTACACGGCGTCGACCACCACGACCCCGGACCCGCCCACGTCGATCCGCCGCCGCAGATGGTCGAGGTCGTTGTGCCGGAAGTACGCGATCTCCGCGCCCGCCGCGCGCGCCCCCTCCCACAGCGACAGGTGCGCCAGCGCGTCCAGGTAAACCGGTACGTCCGGACCCGCGACCACCTGCATCAACCCGGTGTTGGCCGCCCGGCCGGACGGGCACAGCACCCCGGCCCGCGCGCCCATGTGCCGCGCGAACGCGTCGCCCAGCGCGATCTGCGGATGATCGGCGGGCGGGCGGCGGGCCCGGGACACCGTCCCGCCGGCGTCCGCCGCCCGCAGACCCGCGATCATCGCCCCGGTGATCGCCGGATGCTCGCCGAGCGCCAGGTAGTCGCTGCAGGTGAGCACGACCGCCCGGTCGGCGTCGGGTGCGCGCGGGCGCGGTACGCGGGGCGCGTCGCCCGCGCCGTGGAAGTCCCTCATGCGTTCGCCGAGGCGCTGGTGGGCGCTCGTCATCACCGTCACTCTCCCCCGTCACAGATGCGTCACTCAGTGTAGCGCGACCTAATCAGCATGTGAAAAGGATCTATGGAGATCCCCAAGCGCCGAAGCGCCTCCCGGACGCGCCGCGCAACGGCCCGGCGGCGTTCAGTCCGGTGTCGCGCCCGCGTCACGTCCGGCCCGGACAAAGGGGGACGTGCAGCCGATCGCGTCACGCCCGTCCGCGGCCCGGTTCCGCCGGTCCGCGCTCGCGGCCGGGGCCCTGGTGCTCGCCGCGGCCGCGCTGTTCGCCGTCCGGGAGCCCGCGGCACGGCTGGGCGACGTGCGCTGGGAGCTCGTCCCGGCCCTCGTCGCGCTCGCCGCCCTGCACTACGTGTTCTCCGCCGTGGCGCTGCGCCGCGCCGCCGGGCGCCCGCTGCCGCTGGCCGGCACGGCGCTGGCGCAGTGCACGGCGTCGGCCGCCAACCGGATCACCCCGGGCGGCCTCGGGGCCCTCGCGGTCAACACCCGGTACCTGGTCAGGCACGGCTCGTCGCCGGGCCGCGCCGCGGCCACCGTCGCCGCGCTCCGCGTCGCCGGCGTCCCCGCCGACCTCGCGCTGCTCTGCCTCGTCGCCGGGCTCGGCGGCGCGGACGGCCGGTTCGCCGGCGCGCTCGCCGGCCAGGCCGCCCGGATCCTCGGACACGTCCCGGCCGTCCCCGTCCTCGCCGCCGCCGTCCTGCTGGTTCCCGCGGCGTTCTGGGCGGCCCGCTCCCCCGCGGTCCGGCGGGCGGCCGCCGCGCTCACCGACCTGCGCCGCCGCCCCCGCGACCTCGCGCTCGTCCTCGCCGCGTCGGCCTCGACGACCTGCACGCTCGGGACCGCCTTCGCGCTGAGCGTGCTCGCCGTGCCCGGGACGTCCGCGCGCCCCGGCGACGCGTGCGCGCTCGTCGCGGCGTACATGGTCGGCGCCGCGGCGGGCGCGGCCGTCCCGTCACCGGGCGGTGCGGGCTCCACCGAGGCCGCGCTCGCCGGGACGCTCGCGCTGCTGGCCGTCCCGGCCGGTCCGGCGCTGCACGCGGTCCTGCTGTTCCGGATCGTCACGCACTGGGCGCCGGTCCCGATCGGCTTGGCCGCGTACCGGACGCTGTGCCGGTGACCGCCTTTACGTTGTAGATCACGAACGGTCAGGTCAGCGCGCCGCGGGCGGCCGTCCCGGCGAAGGCGGGCAGGTAGCCGAGCCGGTGGCCGCGGGCCGTCGGGTGGTAGGAGTCCTCGAAGGGCCACGCGACCGAGTTGAGCCAGTCGTCGCCGGAGCACAGCTCGTGCCCGGCGAACTCGTCGCGGACGTCCGACCAGACGAACCCGGCGCGGGCCGCGGCCTTCGCGATCGTCTCGTCCAGGACGTCCGCCGCGCCGTTGAGCACCTTCCGCTTCGTGTTGCCGATGCCGATGCACCCGCTGACGATCGTGTAGAGGCGCGGGTACCCGAGCACCACCACCCGCGCCCCGGGCGCCCGGTCGCGGATCTTCCCGTACAGGTCGTCGAGCCTCCCCGGCAGCGTGTTCTGGATGTACCGCTCGGCCTCCGCGACCCGGCTCTCGCACGCCGACGTCGACTGCAGGACGCACGTCAGCATCACGTCGGAGAACCCGGCGTCGTTCCCCCCGACCGTGATGCTCACGAGCGTCGTCGCGTCGCTCAGCGCGCCGAGCTGACCGCTCGCGACGTCCGTCGACGTCGCCCCGGAACACGCGGCGAACTCGTACGATTCCGTCTCGTTCTGCGCGGCCCACAGATTCGGATAGGCGTTCGCGCTGCGGGTGCAGGAACCGCTCGCGGGATCGTAATCCCCGGCCCCCGTCCCGGACGAGTACGAATCACCGAGAGCGACGTACCGGACTCCGGCCGCCGACGCGGACGCGGGCCACACGATCGAGCCGGCGGCGAGGACGGCCGCGCCGAGAGCGGCCAGGCAGGGGCGAGAGAAGCGCATCACCACTCCGGGGAAATATCGATGGGCGTCTCCGCTTTCTTACCCACCCGGCCATTCTCTCAAGCCGCCGAACTGATCAACCCCTTTTCGTCACATTCCGCCGTTGAAACCCCCAGGACCCCTTAGCGTAGATCATTACCAGACAGACCACCCGCCCGCGGACCAGCGACTTCACCCCATAGACGTCCGTCATTCAAGGCGCAGACGTACAAGCGCCTAAAAGGACACACTCCAGTAACCGCAACACTTCGGGAGTGAATAACCCATTTCACGGAACCCCGCCACCGGCGCCGGCCGTCTCCCGCCCGCCCCGGAGAATCGCCAGGGAGGCCGCTGTACGGCATCACGGACGTGGAGATGGCGACACCCGTCCGAAAGATGGCCCCGTGAGGCGCCTTACCGACCACTGCCCGCCGGGAGCGCCCCGCCGCGAACGCCTGCTTTCGCACGGTAGGCGGGCAGGTGCCGTTCCACCGGGCCCGCGGCCGGCTCGAGGGCGTTCCGGAGCAGGGCGGCGTCGTCCTCCGGGAGGTGCAGGAGGGGACGGCGGAGGCGGACGCTCCAGGAGCGGGCGTCCGGGAAGGCGGCGAGGCGTTCGACGAGGGGGCGCAGCTCTACGCCACCGCCCCACGGGGCGAGGCGGTCGATGCGCAGGTCGCAGCCGCGCGGGAACGTCCGTTCCCCGAACGTCACGGGCTCGTCCAGGACGGTGACGGGCGAGGTGACGACGGCGCGGGCGATGACGCGGCCGCGGTCGCGGGTCGGGTTGCGGAACGCGCCGCGCGTCGCGTAGACGAGCAGCTCGTCTCCCTCCGCGAGCCGGTCGACCTCGGCGCGGGCCGTCGCGGGGAAGGCCGTCCGGCGTTCGCTCAGCACCCACGCGATCGGCTCGCGATCGCCCAGGATCAGCAGATAGGACTCGCTCACGCCGCAACCGTAGCCCGGCCGGGCCGCCGACCACGATCGGCCATGGCGGCGGGTCCGGACGCACGGGAACGCCGAGCACACGCCACCGGCTCACCCCGGCCGCCATCTGCAGACATCGAGCATGGATTCTCCGCGCCGTGCGTGCACCGAACGCCCGGCCCGCCGTTCCCGCCGTTGGGCCGGATCGAACCAGCAGGCGATGGCCTGGGCCCGTAGGCCCATCGGCGCGGCCGGTGCGGCATACTCGCCCGGTGAGGGGACGCTTGATCGAGATGACGGCGCGCCGGGTCGCGACGCCCGTGTGGAGGAAGCTCGGCGGACGCGTGCAGTGGCGGCTGGCGCGGCTCCGGCACCCCACGTTCCTCGTGTACGCGGGCGGGATCGTCCGCGACGACCGGGGCCGCGTCCTGCTGCTGCGGCACCGCCTGTGGCCCCCGTACAAGGCGTGGGGCCTGCCGGGCGGGTACGTCAACGCGGGCGAGCGCCTCCAGGACGGCGTGGCGCGCGAGGTCCGGGAGGAAACGTCCCTCGAAGTGTCGGTCGCCGATCGTCCGCTGCACGTGGCGAGCGGGTTCCGGTTCCGGGTCGAGACCTATTACGAGGCCGAGGTGACCGGCGGACGCCTCGAGCTCGACCCCGCCGAGATCCTCGAAGCACGCTGGTGCGCCGTCGGCGAACTCCCCGCCGAGATGTCCCCCCGCCTCCGCTCGCTCATCAGCGCTCTCCCCCGTTAGCCAACCGCACCTGCGCGATGACGAACCCGCTCTTCGGCAGCGCGGGCGCGCTCCATGGCGGAATCCGCAGGTCCTGCGCCGGGACCGTGTAGTCCGCCCACCGGGTGAGCGCCGTGATCGAGAGCTTCATCAGGTCCTTGGTGACCCACTCCCCCGGGCAGCGATGCCCTTCGTAGTGGTCGCCGCCGCCCTGCGGGACGAACGAGTACGCGTCCGGTTCCCAGCCGAGGAACCGCTCGGGGCGGAACTGCTCGGGGCGGTCCCACAACCGGGGGTCGTGGTCGGTCCCGTGGAGGTCCAGCAGCGCGCGCCGTCCCTTCTGGAAGTGATGCCCGCGCCACGTGAAGTCCCGCGCGACGCGTGCGGCGGCGACCGGGAAGAACGGGTAGAACCGCCGCACTTCCTGGACGAACGCCTCCATCGTCTCCGGAACGTCCTCGTCCTGCAGGCGCCGCCGCCAGCTCGGGTTCCCGTGCAGGGCGAGCGCCGAGAACACGACGAACCGCGCCACCGCGACCGTCGGCCGCAGGACGTTCAGCAGTTCGACGGCCGCGACCTGCGGAGGCAGCGGCAGGCCGTCCGCGTCGGTGAACCCGGCGATCCGCTCCAGCGCCGTGCCCTCCGCGGTCTCGGACTCGCGCGCCCGCACGACGTGCCCGGCGGCCCACCGGTCGGCGAGCCTGCGCGCCGCGCGTCCGCGCAGGTACCGAGGCCCGACGGCGGCAGGGGAGTCGATCAGCGACAGCAGCACCCGGGTGACGGCCGGCACCTGCCGCCGCGTGACCGGCACGCCCGTCCACGCGCACACCGCCTCGCACAGCAGCTCGCTGACCTCGTCGAACAGCACCACCCGCCGGCCGTCCGCCGCCCACGCCGCGATCCGCTCCCGCCACAGCCGCGCCGCGATGTCGCACAGGTCGTCCCGCGCCTCGGGCGTCATGAGCGACATGAACAGCTCCTTGCGGGCCCGGTGCCGCTCGCCGTCCAGCGTCTGCACGCCGCCCTCGCCGAACAGCGTCGCCCGCAGCCGCCGCGGCGCCGCCCCCGCCCGGACGAACCGCCGCGGATCGTAGAAGACCTCCGCCGCGTCGGCGCCCGTCATGCACGTCGTCCGCTGCATCAGCAGGCGCATGTCGTAGACGTCGCGCCCGAAGCGCCGCGCCCGCGCCGACAGCAGGCCGTAGGGCCGCAAGAGGAACGGCACCGTCGCGTCCAGCCGGTCGACGAACCTCACCCCCCGAGCCCCGCCGTCCGCCGCTCGCTCGTCCGCCGCCCGCTCGTCCACCTGGGACGTCTCTCGCACATCGACCATGCCGGTCCCCCTACCCTGCTGGCCCGCCACTAACGGGCCGGTGGTGCCTCCTCCGGCCGGTCGGGACGCCGAAGGTTCCGTTCCCTCCCGTGTGCGCAGGCACCCGGTGCCCGGGCGTTCCGGGGTCGGTGGGGGGCGGGGTCAGAGGCCGCGGCGGCCGTCGGCCCAGTGGATCCGGGTGTGGATCGACCGCCGGTTCATGCCGGTCGCCGCGCGGATGCTCGTCCGGAGGCGCTGCACCGACTGCGCGTGGCCGACGAGGTAGACGTGGTCGAAGGGGGCGTCGAGGAGGCCGGGCAGGTGGTCCTCGAGGGCGACGCCGGGGGCGGCGGCGGACGGCACGAGGTGCACGTCCGGGGCGAGTCCGGCGATCGCGTCGTGGTCGGCGGCGGGGGCCTCGACGGCCGACACGGCCGTGGCCCCGGCCGCGGCGACGTCCGCGGTGACGGCGCGCACGGTGGCGA
The DNA here is from genome assembly GCF_042675525.1 of Actinomadura sediminis. Taxonomy (NCBI): domain Bacteria; kingdom Bacillati; phylum Actinomycetota; class Actinomycetes; order Streptosporangiales; family Thermomonosporaceae; genus Actinomadura; species Actinomadura sediminis. The sequence goes on along the minus strand of NZ_JBHTJA010000084.1, from coordinate 10,347 downwards.
GGGCGGTGCCGTCGCCGAGGACGAGGTGCCGGCGGCCGGGCCGGGCCCGCAGCGGGCGCCCGGACGGCGGCGTCACGACCCGGGTGCCGGGCCGGACGTCGCGCGCCCACCGCGCCCCGGGGCCGTCCGGGGCCAGGTCGACGAGGACGCCGAAGCGGCCGGGTTCGGCGGTGAGGACGGTGTAGTGGCGGACGTCGCGGTCGCCGACCCGGACGCTGATGTTGTCGCCGGGGGCGTGCCGGGCCCGGTCGCCCTGGCAGTGCAGGAGCACGAAGTGCTCCGAGACCCGGTGGTTCCGGACGACGACGGCGGCGTAGCGCGCGGCCAGCTTCTCGGCTCCCGACGCCAGGGCCGCGGGCATGGTGGGCATGGTGGTCCTCCGGCGCACTTCGATGTTAACAACGTTATCGCCAATTGAGTGCAATGTACTGATATCATCGTTAACGTGTCAAAGAGTGAGATCGGGCCCGGGGGCCGGGGCGGTACGGCGGGACGGGCGGAGACGGTGGTGCGCGCGGCGCTCGCGCTGGTCGACTCCGGGGGGCTGGAGTCGCTGACCATGCGCAGGCTCGCCACGAGCCTGGACATGCAGCTCCCGACCATCTACCGGCTGTTCGACGGCAAGCGGGAGCTGCTCGACGAGATGGCCGAGACGCTCCTCGCCGACGTCCTCGACCGCGTCGACCTGGACGGCGCGGACTGGGCGGAGCACATCGCGCTCCTCGCCCGCGGCATGCGGGAGGTGCTGCTCGCACAGCGGGACGGAGCGCGCATCGTCGGCGGCAACTACGCCGGCAAGGAGCCCACGCTGACGCTCGCGGAGCGGACGCTCGAGGCGATGCGCGAGGCCGGTTTCCCCCTGGAGACCGCGATCTGGGCCGGCACGACGGTGGCCTGCTACGTCGTGGGGGAGGTGCTCGAGCAGCAGGGGTACCGGGACGGCGACGCCGAGCGGCTCTCCGCGTCCGCGGTCCCCGGGGCGTACCCGAACCTCGCGGCGCTGCCGGTCGACCGGTTCCTCGACTTCGACGGGCGCTTCGAGTTCGGGCTGCGCATGATCGTCACCGGGCTGAGAGGGGAGCTCGCGGGCGGGGCGTGAGCCGCCGGGCGCGGACGGTCAGGGGCGGGGGCGGAGGGTTCCGGCGCCGAGGCCCTCCAGGCCGAGGGCGAGGACCTGGTCGCCGGCCTCCTGGGCGGCGCGCAGGGCCGTCTCCAGGTCGGTGAGGCGGCGGAACGCCTCGCCGTACGCGGCCTGCTCGTCGAGGGCGAGGCGGGGCAGCCGGGCGCGGCGGACGTCGAACCGGGCGGACGACGTGGAGCTGCGCAGGCTCGCCCCGCGGGCGGCCAGCCGCAGCCAGCCGGCGACGAAGTCGGGGTCGGTGCGGGACGGGTCGACGCGGACGACCGTCAGGCCGGGGCCGAGGACCGGGCCGTCCTCGGCGGCGACGCGCGCGATCGGGCGGCGGGCGATCTGGGAGACGACGATGTCGCGGGCCCGGATCCGGACGTGGTCCTCGTCGGGGGCCGCGGTACCGGTGGGGCCCCGGCCGCGGGCGGCGTCCTCCAGCGTCAGGACGGGCACGGCGCCTTCGCCCATGCGGATGCGGGGCGACACGCGCAGGATCCGCAGGACGCCGGCCTTCGCCAGCTCGCCGATCGTCGTCATCGCGGGTTCCTCGCCGCCCCGCGACTGTTTCAGCAGTTCCAGCGCGGTGACGGCCTTGGGCAGTGCGGCGGCGGCGCTCTCCAGCCGCGCGCGCCGGCGGGTGAAGGCGCCGCCGGCGGACGGCGCGGTGCGCTGCGGCAGGTGGCGCGCGGGGTTGAGGTCGACCTCGTCGTCGAGCAGGTCGATGATGCGGACGGCGGTGGCGGCGCCGCGCTGCGGACGGCCGTCGAGGTAGCGGCGCCACGCGTCGATCGCCGCCTGGTGGTACCCGTCGGGCTCGGCGGACACGTCCGCCATGAGGACGTCGTCGGCGGGCGGGTCGCCGGGCGCGGGGCGGCGCAGCACCCAGATCGACACCGCGACGGCCATGTTCGGCACGGCGCCCGCGGGGAGCCCGACGACGGCGCGCAGCGCGCCCCGGCGCAGCAGTTCGGCCCGGATGCGGCGGCCCGAGCGGCGGCCGGCCACGGCGGGCGGGACCACCATGACGACGAGGCCGCCCGGCGCGGCGTGCGCGAGCCCGTGCTGCAGCCAGGCGAGCTCGGACTCCATGCGGGGCGGCAGCCCGTACTCCCAGCGGGGATCGCCGGTCAGCTCCTCGTATCCCCAGTTGCGGTCGTTGAACGGTGGGTTCGTGACGACGAGGTCGGCGGCGCGTCCGGTGAACGCGTCGTCGCGCAGGGAGTCGCCCGGGCGGACTTCGGCGGGGGCTCCGCGCAGGGCGAGCTGGACCGCGGTCATGCGCGCGGTCGTCTCGTCTATCTCCTGTCCGAGGAGTTCTTGCACGTTGGTGTAGACGTCCTGCGCGGTGGTCAAGAACACGCCCGTGCCGCAGGCCGGGTCGAGGACGGTGCGAGGCGTTTCCGGCGGGAAGTCGAGCATCAGGCGGACGACCGGCTCGGGCGTCATGTACACGCGGCGGCTGTGGTGCTCCAGATAGCGCGTGCGCAGGAACTCGAAGGCGTCCGCCGTGCCCAACTCGCCGGCGAACCCGGCGAGCGCGCGCGCCAGCGGGACGTGCGCGGCGGTGTCGAAGGACGCGGGGAGCAGGTCGGTGTGGGCGCGGACGGCGTCGGCGAGGGCCTCGCCGGCCCGGTCGTCGGAGGCGCCGGTCAGGTCGCGCAGGCGGGCGGGGTCGGCGTGCAGGGAGAGCAGGAGGGCCCCGGCGAACGACATGACGTCGGACAGCTCGACGTCGCCGGCGGCGGCCTGGCGGAGGGTCTGCCAGACGCGCTCGCGCACCGGCGGGTCGGCGAGCTTGCCCTGGTCGCGCAGCCAGGTCTCGATCTGGCCGAGGGAGAACGTCGGGCTGGTGGCGGTGCCCCCGACGGGCTGCGGGAAGTCGTCGTGGCGGCGCCGCCAGTTGCTCACCGCCGCGCGCCCCACGCCCGCCAATCGGGCGATGTCGGCAGCGGTCACCGTCGCATCGTTCGCCACACCAGTACTCCCTCCAGCCGACGTTCAGCCGGCGTTCAGTGATCACACCCTAGCGGTACCGGCCCGCCGAGCCGGTTGACCTGGTTCACGGTAGCGCGGATACGCGGCCGGAAATCTTGGACACTTAGCGGTATATTTGGTTGATTGCATTCACAGCGCTCCTGTGTTTTGATGTGAACGTCCGGCGACGTACCGAACGGGTGCGGCGCCACGCGCGGTCACCAGGGCCGCCGAGAAGTACGGAGAGAGCATGAATCCCGGCCACGGAAACCCCGCACCCGGTCCGCAGCCCGCGGGCGCGTACGGCCCGCCCCACCACTCGGCGGGTCCGCCGCCGGGACGGCGCGGCAAGGGCTGCCTCTACGCGGTCGTCGGGGGCGTCGCGGCCCTCTTCCTGATGGCGGCCTGCGGGGTGATCGTCGGCACCGCGTCCGAACCGGCGGCCACGTCGTCCGGGCCCGGGAGCGGGACGGGCGGCGAGAAGGCCGACGCGGGCGGAGAGAAGCGGGCGAGGCCCGCGGAGAAGGAGAAGGTCACCGACGGGGTCGGCCGCGAGTACCGGGACGGCAAGTTCGCCTTCACCGTCACCAAGGTGAAGAAGGGCGTCGCACGCGTCGGGGACGAGTTCGCGGGCTCCGAGGCCCAGGGCCAGTACGTCCTCGTCCACGTCACCGTCGAGAACATCGGCGACGAGGCCCGCATGTTCGACGGGACGAACCAGAAGCTCATCGACACCCGGGGCCGCGAGTTCGAGGCCGACACCGAGGCGGCCGTCTGGAGCAATCAGGACACGAAGTCGTTCCTGGAGCAGATCAACCCCGGGAACTCGGTGAAGGGCGTCGTCATCTTCGACGTCCCGGAGAACGTCAGGCTCAAGGCCATCGAACTCCACGACTCGATGTTCTCCGGCGGCGTCACCGTCCCCCTGGGCGGCCGCTGACGCGCCCCGGGAGGCCGGGGTCTGGAGGCTGCCGGAGGAGATCGCCGGCACCGAGCCGGCCTGTGGCCGACCCCGGCGCGACGGCTCCGGCCCCGCCCGTCCGCCGGCCCGGTCCGGCCGTGGACCGGCGCCGGTCGCCGTGGGCCGCCCGGTCCGCGCCTATCATCCGACGTGGTCGAGCATCCGGTGCTGGACGATCTGCGCGGGGCGATCCTCCAGCACCGCGCGGGTGAGAGGCTGCGACGGCCCGGACCGGGAGGCACCGGCATCGATTTTCCGAAACCAATGGTTGATTGGGTTCACGCGTGTTCTAATGGCCGTGGTCATCCCCTAGCGCTGGAGCGGACATGCCCTTCGGAAACTGGACGCCGCACGAGGAGCTGAGCGGCGATCCCGGCGTCATCCGGCTGTCGGCGAGCCTGCTCGACCGCGACGACCGGCACTGCCGCGACTTCGCCGCGCTCAAGGCCCGGCCGCGGGTGTGGCCGCGCAGGCGGGGGCAGCGGCGGTACGCGCCGTGGGAGACGTTCCCGCTCGGCCTCGTGATGGACGCCCTGAACCTGACCGAGTTCGGGGACGTGCCCGCGGAGGACGCGATCGAGAAGGCGCTCGGGCGGGCCCGGTCGGCGGTGCATCCCGGCGTCGCGGTGTGGGTGCGGCACGCGTTCGACGCGTACCTGCGGGCGGCCGAGTGGATCGCCGACGACCTCGAGGCCGAGGGACTCGCGGTGCGTCCGGAGCCGCTGCCGCGGGTCGTCCAGGCGGAGTCGCCCGCGGAGCTGCGGGTGCTCACCGCGTGGGGGCGGTGGTACGCGTCGGCCGACGGCACCGTGCGGGAGTTCCGGCGGCTCCGCGTGGGACGCCCCGGCGAGCGGGACGCGCCGTCGAACGACGCGCTCGCGTTCGTCGCGGCGGCGGGGCTGCGCGCGGAGAGCGACGTCTACCGGGACCTGCCGGTCGAGGTCGTCCCGGACGAGGTCGCGCCGGAGCGGGTCCGGCTGGTCGAGGTGGTGCTCACCGGGGACGTGCCGCCGCGGGTGCTCGTGGACGCTTCGCCCGCCGAGGTGGGCCGCGTGTACCGGGAGCGCACCCGGCCGATCGTCACCGACATCGCGTTCGGCACGGGCACGCGTCCCGGGTCCGACTGCGTCGACTGCAAGGTCCTGCCGACGTGCGGCGCGGTGCCGGACGTCCCGGGGCTGCTCGGCCTCGAGGGGCGGGGCACGCACCGCCGCACCTGGTCGGTGACGACCGGCCGCCAGTATTCGGTGTGCCCGGCGCAGGCGCACCTGCGGGAGCTGCACATCCCCGCCGCGCAGCGCTCGGACGGGACGGCGGCGCGGCGCGGGCGGGCCGTGCACCGGTGGCTCGAGCTCGCGCACGGCCGCGCCGGCGCGCCCGCGTGCGGCCCCGGCGACCTCCCCGACCCGGCGAGCGGCCTCGGCATCGCCGCCGGGATCCTGACGCCCGAGGAGTACGCGGAGGCCCGCCCGTACCTGGCGGCGCACGTGGAGGTGTGCCCGCTGCGCGAACCGTGCACGGACGTCCGGCCGGAGCCGTCGGTGGCCGCGCACGACACCGACGCGGACGTCGTGGTGGTCGCCCACCCCGACCTGATCCGCACCGCGGGCGGCACCGTCGTGTACCGGGAGCAGAAGACGACGCAGGGCGCTCCCCCGGCCGGGGACGCCCGGACGGTCTTCACGCTCGTGCCCCAGCTGGCGCTGGCCGTCCTGCTGATGAAGCACGGCGTCCTCGGCGGTGACGGCGGCGGGGTCGTCGAACTGGAGACGATGACGCCCTCGGGCGCCGAGGTGCTGCGGTTCGACGTGTGGGACCCGGACGTCCGGCGGGCCGCCCGGGAGACGATCACGTCGATGACCGCCCGCTGGCACGCCGACGAGTCGTTCCGTCCGCTGCCCGGCCCCTGGTGCGGCGGCTGCCCGGTCGCCGACTGGTGCCCGGACCGCGCGCCGAACGACCCCGGCGCCCCCATCGTGGTGGACGGCGTCCGCATCGACCCGCTCACCGGTGAGGTCCTCGGGACCGCCGTCACCGCCCGCGCCGCCGCGGTCGCCGAAGGCGTCGCCGACCCGTCCGAGGAACCCCCGCCGTTCTGACCCGGACGTCCCGTGCCGTGGTGGTGCGGCGTGGTCAGAAGCCCGTGTCGGCGCCTCGGCCGATGTTACGGACCCGGCGGTTCGTCTCCTCCTTGTACCACTCGATGAACTCTTCCTGGTGGCTCATGTAGGACGCGTGGGCGTCCGAGTGGCCGGGGTACGGTTCGGCGCCCGGGTCGAGGGGCGCCGGGGGCGCGTAGGCGGAGGTGGCGATGGACGTGTGGAGGCGTTCGTCGAGGGCGGCGGCGATGACGTGGGCGGCGAGCAGGGTGCGGAGCCGGTGCCGGGCGGACGGGTCGACCTGGACGGCCGAGCCGGACACGAGGCGGCGCGCCCACATCGTCCCGTCTGGGCCGAGGTAGCGGACGGCGTCGGACGCGGGGTCCGGCGGGGCGTTCGGGTCGGCCGCCGGGGGCAGCGCCATCCGGAAGACGACGTCGCACAGCACCTGGTGGTTCGGGTCGCGCAGGTGGGCGCGGCCGGCGACGAGGGTGAGCCCGTCGGTGTCGATGGGACCCGAGGGGGGGATCGAGGGCCGCGCGGTGCTCGTTGGTGAGGTGGCCGATCGGGCGTCCGTCCGGGGCGACGACGGCGCAGTGCGGCGGGCACACGTTCCCGGCGAGCTTGTCCGGGCGGTCGACGAAGAACAGCGTCGTGTTCTGGGCGTCCGAGACCCGGACGGTGACGCGCGGGACGTGGTGCAGGGCGGTGGGCGGCGTCAGGGTCGGTCCGGAGGAGCGCATGAACCGCTTGAGGAATCCCTCTTTCCGCTCCTCCCCCACGACGACCGGGGACACGTCGGCGAGGACGGCGCCGGTGCCGGGGTCGGTCAGGCGGTAGTGCAGGTCCTGTGGGAGGGACCGCAGGTCGAGCCGGGAGGCCTGGAACACGTTCGTCACCCTCGAATGTCGCGCGGACGGTCTCCCGGCCGGATGCTACCGGCGGCCGCGCGGCGGGCGCGGGCCGCCCGCGAGGGCGCGGAGGCGGTCGGCGGCCTCGGCGAGTTCCTCGGACGCGACGACGCAGGCGGTGATGTGCTCGTGCACGGCGGCGAACAGCCAGTGGGGGGCGGCGTCGTGGGCGCGGAGGCGGGCCGCGAGGGCGCGGAGGCGGTCGGCGCATTCGGCCGTCCTCCGCGCGTCGGCGGCGAGGGTGTCAGCGTGGTCCCGGGTCACGCGGGGACGCCTTCGGTGCGGACCGGCCGGCGAGGAGCGCCGGGGCCGCGGCGGGGTCGCGGCGGACGGCCGCGGTACTGCCGGGTCGTACCGCCGGTCCCTCAATGGGCGGCGTCCGCCGGACCGCCGGAACCGTCCGGGCCGTCCGGCGTGCCCTGAGGGCGGCGCCGCCGGGGCGCCTCGCCCCGGCGGCCGGCGACCGCGGGGTCAAGGCCGATGACCGGGACGCCGGCCATGGGCTCCTCCGGGGTCGGCGTGGGTGAAGGTGACCGGGAGCCGGGCCGGGCGGCGGGTCCACGGGGACGGCTCGTACTCGATGTCGGCGGGGTCGATGGCGAGGCGGACGCCGCGCAGCGCGTGCAGGACGGTCGCGACGGCGGTGCGGGCGATGGTGCGGGCGGGGTCGCGGGCGGGGCAGGCGTGCGGCCCGGCGCTCCAGGCGAGGTGGGCGCGGTTGCCGCGCTGCCAGAACTGGGAACCGGCGTGCGCGCGGACGTCGTGGGCGACGGCGGCGAGGCCGAGGACGAGGGCGTCGCCGCGGGCGATGGCGCGGCCGCCGAGCTCGGTGTCGCGCAGCGCGTACCGGGCCGGCATGTTGATCATCGGGGGCGCGATGGCGAGGACCTCGTCGAGGGCGTCGTCGATGCCGAGCCGCCCGCCGCGGACCCGCCCGGCGAAGCGGGGGTCGGTCAGCATGAGCCGGAGCGTCTGCGCGATCCAGCTCATGGTGGTGTGGTTCCCGCCGGACACGAGGACGGCGACCGACTGCCGCACCTCGGCTTCGGTGCGCAGGTCGGGGTGCGCGAGCAGCAGTGACGCGGCGTCGTCGGCGGGCCGCTCGCGGCGCTCGGCGAGGAGCCCGCCGAGGAGGGCCTCGAAGCGGCGGTCGCCCTCCCGGGCGTCCTCGCCGGAGCCGGACCGGGCCCGCAGGGCGTCCCGCAGCTCGCGGCTCTGCCGGGGGGCGAAGCCGATGAGGCCGCCGATGGCCAGCAGCGGGACGGTCGCGGCGTACTCGGCGACGAGGTCGGCGGAGCCGCGGCCGGCGAACGCGCCGATGAGGCCGCGGCACAGGTACTCGACGGTGCGCCGGAGGCGGCGGTGGTCGACGGCGGCGATCGCGTCCTCGATGGGGCGGCGGAGCCGCCGGTGCTCGTCGCCGTCGTGGCCGGTGACGTCGTCGCGGAAGGACATCATCGGGCCGAGGGGCGAGCCGGGCGGGACGGCGCCGTCCCGGAAGGCGCGCCAGTCGCGGCCGTCCCGGGAGAACAGCCGCGGCGTCCCCGTGATCGTCTTGAGTTCCTCGTAGCCCATCACGAGCCAGGCGTGCACGCCCGGTTCGAGCTCGACGGGGGCGACGGGGCCGTGGTCGCGCCAGAGCCGGTCGAACACCGGCCGCGTGTCGGGGCAGGTGGTGGTGGCCGACAGCGGCAGGGGGTTCACGGGGCGGGCTCCCGGACGGTGAGGGCGTGCTCGGCGAGCGCGACGAGGGCGGCGACGGACGAGTCGCGGTCGAGGGCGTTGCAGTCGACGATCGGGGTGTGCGGCAGCAGGTCGAGGGCGCCGCGGAGCCGGTCGTGGGGGTGCGGCGGCGTGTCGGGGAAGTGGTTGACGGCGACCGCGAACGGCGCGGCGACGTGCGTCTCCACCTGGTCGAGGACGTCGAAGCCGCCGGCGAGCCGCCGGGAGTCGACGATGACCAGCACCCCGACGGCGCCCTCGGCGAGTCCGGCCCACATGTCCCAGAACCGGCGCTGGCCGGGCGTCCCGAACAGGTAGAGGGCGAGGGACGGGTTCAGGGTGATGCGCCCGAAGTCCATCGCGACGGTCGTGGACGTCTTGCCGGGGAGCCGCGCGAGGTCGTCCACGCCGGTGCTGGCCTCGGTGATCGGCTCCTCGGTGCGCAGCGGGCGGATCTCGCTGACCGAGCCGATGAACGACGTCTTGCCGACGCCGAAGTCGCCGACGACGAGGATCTTGGCCGTCCGGGCGACGGTGTCGGGGACGTAACGGCCGGCGGGCGGATCAGAGGGCGCGGAGCCCATCGAGCACCTCCTTCAGCAGGTCGATTCCGGGTTCGGTGAGGCCGCCGGCGTGGGTCCGCAGGCGGCCGGCCGCGACGAGGTCGCCGACCAGCACCCGGACGGCGCTGACCGGCAGGTCCAGGTGCGCGGCGGCCTCGGCGACCGACAGGACGCCGCCCGCGCAGAGCCGCAGCAGCGCGCGGAGCTGCGGCGGGGCCTCCGCCGGGAGCGGCTCGGCGGCCCCGCCGGGCGGCGGGACCGTCTTCAGCAGCGTGTCGACCCCCACCCGGGCGCCGGGGGCGGCGGCGCGGCCGCCGGTGACCACGTAGGCCCGCAGCGGCGTGTCGCGGTACTCGCCGGGGCCGGACAAGTCAGCCGCTCCCCCGCGCGGGCGTGGCGAGCTGCTCGCCGAGCTTCAGCACGGTCGCCTGCATCTCCTGCGCGACGAGCGCCGCGTTGATCACCGGGCCGGTGACGACGGCGAGGCACGAGCGGGCGGCGGCGCCGCGGACGAACAGGTAGCCGCCCTCGTGCCCGACCATGAGCTGGTGCAGCGCCTTGGCGCCGGTGCCGAACTCGCCCGCCTGGTCGCGGGCGAGGGAGAGCAGCCCGCTGCAGCGTGCGGCGAGCCGGTCGGCCTCGTCCCGTCCGGTGTCGGCGGAGCGGGCCTTGAGCATGCCGTCCACGGTGCACACGATGGCGTGCCGGACGCCCTGGACGCGGGCGAGCCGCGCCACCACCCAGTCCTGGTCAGCCGTCATCGGTCCTCCTGTCGTCGTCGGTGCGGTGGTGCCCCGCGGGCGGGGCGGTCGCGTCCGGTGCGGGGGTGTTCGGCGCGGGCGCGCCGGACGCGGGGGCGTGCGGGATGAGGGCGTCCATCAGCGCCCCGGCCTCCTCGGGCGTCTCCGGCGGCGGCGCGGGCGGCGGCGCGGCCGCGGCGAGGTCGGCCGGGCGGGGGGCGGCGCGGTAGCGGCCCCGGCGGGCGACG